>NZ_JARJDD010000020.1:0-114793 GCF_029269935.1 Gordonia sp. N1V | reverse complement strand
AGAGGTTGATCTCGGCGGGGGTGAATCCGGCGAAGTAGTGCGACAAGAGTTTCCGGAGGTATTCACAGCGTTGCACGGTGTCGCGGGGTTCGGGGGAGCGGGTGTCAATGTGGGTCAATCCGCGGAAAATGGCGTCGGTGTGTTCGGAGGAGCCCATGCTGATCAACAACTCCCGAAGTCGGGTGGTCTTGTGATCGGCCACGCCCAGGCGATCCATCTCACCGGTGAGCGATGTGGCGTGGTGATCAACCAGGTTCCGCAGCAACAGGACTTGTTTCATTGCGCCAAAGGCTTGGGGCCCGGTCATTTCCGAATTCCATTGCAGGTCGCTGAGTTGGCTGACAATCCCGGCGAAAACCGCTTCGGCGTCAAGAGCTTCGGTGGTGTCGATCATGGGCCCCTCCCCAGTGGCTGATCGGTGTGATGACTCCATCCTACTCGAACATATGGAGTATGGCAAGCGTGTTCGACAGTTCTGTGGAAGGGAAGATGCTTGTGGACAACGGGTTTCGGTGGTGGGCTGGCGGCAGTTTTCTGTCGGTGGGGTGTGGTAGGGGTGCGTCTTTTGCTGTGGTGGGTGGATGTGGTTGGGAGGCTTTATGTCTCGTCGGGTCTCGAGGCTCGCCGCACGCGGCTCGCACCTCGACCATCGGGAGGTCGGCGCCGCGCGCCTGGACTGTCGGGGAACGGGTGCTCGGCCAGCGGGTACGGCGGTTGCTCGACAGTCCGTGACCCGAAGACACACACCTCGGCGGAAGGACCTCACGCACAGATCCGCTCGCGCTCGGCCTCATCATCCTCGTCGTGATCATCAAGGTCCGACGCGACCGGCCACACCCCGATGGTGAGTTCTCCAGCTATCCTGGTTGGGCCACCCGAAGTGTTTCGGGATCAAGCGATTCGGGATCCAGCAGCGACTGAGTTGGCCCGGTCTCACAGGCTCCGCTCGCCAATGTGAGAACAACGTGACGTCGCGGTCACTGCGCCGACAATCGGCGCAACACTCGAGTCGTAGTTTTGGTTCCAACGACCGACGCCGTCGTCGGTGGTCACGGCATCAGCCCACCCGAGACCGATGGGAACCCACATGGCATTCTCGACGCTTCTTCACGACCTCCGCAGAGACCACACGATCACCGACTGGGATCCGGAGGACCGGCACGCCTGGGACACCGGCAATGCCGCGATCGCCCGACGCAACCTGCTGTGGTCGGTGATCTGCGAGCACATCGGCTTCTCGATCTGGTCGCTGTTCTCGGTGATGGCGCTGTTCATGGGCCCCCAGTACGGCATCAACGCCGACCAGAAGTTCGTGATCGCGGCGACGGCGACCTTCGTCGGCGCGTGCCTGCGGGTGCCCTACACCCAGGCCACCGCGCGCTTCGGCGGTCGCAACTGGGCGATCTTCTCCGCCGTGGTCCTGCTGATCCCGACCGGTCTGACGATGATGCTGATGATGAACCCAGGAGAGTTCGGTTTCGGCTGGTTCCTCGCGGTGGCCGCGCTCACGGGCTTCGGTGGCGGCAACTTCGCCTCGTCGATGACCAACATCAACGCGTTCTATCCGCAGCGACTCAAGGGCTGGGCGTTGGGACTCAACGCCGGCGGCGGCAACATCGGGGTCCCTGTGGTCCAGCTGATCGGTCTGCTGGTCATCTGGCTGGCCAGCGACAAACCCGAGATCCTTTGTGCGATCTACCTTGTCGCGCTCGCCGTCGCGGGAATCGGTGCGGCGGTCTTCATGGACAACCTCGATCACCAGACCGCCAGCGGTCGGGCGATGATCGATTGCCTCAAGCACTACGACAGTTGGCTGATCTCGGTGCTCTACATCGGTACCTTCGGGTCGTTCATCGGCTTCTCGTTCGCCTTCAGCCAGGTACTCAGCCTCAGTTTTCAGTCGTCGGGTCAGTCTGCCTCGGCCGCATCGCTTTCCGCCGCGCAGATCGCGTGGATAGGTCCGCTGCTCGGCTCGTTGTTCCGTCCGCTGGGTGGCAAGTTCGCCGACCGGTTCGGTGGAGGGCGGGTGACCCTGTGGTCCTTCGTCGCGATGGTCGCCTCCTCGGTGATCCTGGTCGTCTCCGGAACCGTCGCCGATTCACACCCCGGCCACCGGATCGAATCCACCCAACTGGCCGGATTCATCATCGGGTTCATCTTGTTGTTCGCGATCTCGGGCATCGCCAACGGCTCGGTCTACAAGATCATTCCGACCATCTTCGAACACAAGTCGCGGAACCTACCGGGGATCAGCGGAGGTGCCGCGGTGCTGTGGTCGCGGTCGATGTCGGGAGCTCTCATCGGAATCGCCGGGGCGGTCGGAGCGCTCGGTGGTGTCGCGATCAACCTCGTTCTTCGCAGCAGCTACAAGGCAAATCATTCGGCGACGGTGGCATTTTGGGTGTTCATGGCCTTCTATGTGATCGCCGGGGTGATCACCTGGTGGTTCTACGCCCGGCGCGAGGTGGTCCTCGACCCGCACTTCCGTCACACCGGTGACATCGAGGTCGCCGATACCGCACCCGCCACTCCCGTCGCCCAGGCCACCGCGGCCACCCCGGCGGTGGATGCCCGATGACCCACTCCCGTAGGGATTCCCGCCCGCTCTCGAGGACCGTCGTGGTGATCGGCCACGGCATGGTCGGGCATCGGTTCGTGCAGTCGCTGCGTGAGCGGGATCAAGCCGGGATCTGGCGCGTGGTGGTGATCGCCGAGGAGACGCACGCCGCATACGACCGTGTGGGATTGTCATCCTACGTCGGCGCGTGGGACCGGTCATCGCTGGCGTTGCACGGCAACGACTATGCGGGTGACGACGCGGTGCGGCTACGTCTGGGGGAGACGGTCACCGCGATCGACCGGGACGGGAAACGGGTGATCACCGATCGAGGGTCCGAGATCGGTTATGACGCACTGGTGTTCGCGACCGGCTCGTACCCCTTCGTGCCTCCGGTTCCCGGTCACGACCACGACCGGTGTTTCGTCTACCGCACCCTTGACGATCTCGATGGCATCCGTCGCGTCGCCGAGGGTTCGACGCCCGGCGCCGCCGGTGTGGTGGTGGGCGGTGGGTTGCTCGGCCTGGAAGCCGCCAATGCCCTTCGGCTGCTGGGGATGACACCGCACGTGGTCGAGTTCGCGCCGAGGCTCATGCCGATGCAGGTCGACGCCGGGGGTGCGGCGGTGTTGCAGAACCTGGTCTCCGACCTGGGCTTGCACGTGCACACCGGAGTGGGCACGTCATCGATCGCCGACGGACCGGAAGGGGAATCGCTGACGGTGACACTGAGCGACGGGGCGACGATCGACGCCGCCCTCGTCGTGTTCTCCGCCGGTGTGCGCCCCCGCGACGCGGTGGCCCGGGAGGCGGGTCTTCCCGTCGGGGAGCGCGGCGGCGTGCTGGTGGACTCGGCGTGCCGAACCGCCGACCCGGACATCTATGCCGTCGGCGAGGTCGCTGCGGTCGACGGGCGATGCTACGGCCTGGTCGCCCCCGGATACAGCACCGCCGACGTCGTCGCCGACCAACTCCTCGGTGGCAGTGCGACATTCGCCGGTGCCGACATGTCGACCAAGTTGAAGTTGCTCGGCGTCGACGTCGCGAGCTTCGGTGACGCCATGGGGGAGACGGACAATGCGCTGGAGATCGTCTATTCCGATCCGCTCGCCGGCCGCTACGCGAAGATCGTGCTCTCCGACGACGCACGGACCCTGCTCGGCGGCATCCTGGTCGGGGACGCATCGGCCTATGCCACGCTCAAACCCATGGTGGGGCGCGAGATCCCGGGAGATCCGGCCGCTTTGATCGCCCCTGCGGCCGGGGAATCCGGCATGGGTCTCGACGCATTACCCGACGACGCGGAGATCTGCTCGTGCAACGGGGTGTCCAAGGGTGCGATCTGTTCGGCCATCACCGAGGGCGCCTGCGACATCGCCGCGGTCAAGGCGTGCACCTCTGCGGGCACCACCTGCGGCGGTTGCGTACCGAGTATCGCCTCGCTGCTGGCCGCCTCCGGCGTCGAGATGAGCAAGGCGCTCTGTGAACACTTCACCCAGTCGCGGTCGGAGTTGTTCGAAGTCGTTGCGGTGACCGGTATCCGGACGTTCTCCGAGCTGATCGCCCGGTACGGGGCCGGCTCCGGCTGCGAGGTGTGCAAACCGACGGTCGCCTCCATTCTCGCCTCGACCTCGAGTGATCACATCCTCGACGGCGAACAGGCCGCGCTGCAGGACACCAACGACCACTTTCTGGCGAACCTGCAGAAGAACGGCAGCTATTCGGTCGTGCCCCGGATGCCCGGCGGGGAGGTGACCGCCGAACAACTGATCGTCATCGGCGAGATCGCCCGCGACTTCGACCTGTACACCAAGATCACCGGTGGCCAGCGGATCGACATGTTCGGCGCCCGCGTCGAACAGTTGCCGCAGATCTGGCGGCGCCTCGTCGACGCCGGAATGGAATCGGGGCACGCCTACGGCAAGAGTCTGCGCACGGTGAAGAGCTGTGTGGGTCAATCCTGGTGCCGATACGGTGTGCAGGATTCGGTCGGGATGGCGGTGTTCCTCGAGAAGCGGTACCGCGGTCTGCGATCGCCGCACAAACTGAAGTTCGGTGTCTCGGGGTGCGCACGCGAATGCGCCGAGGCGCGCGGCAAGGACGTCGGGGTGATCGCCACCGAGAACGGCTGGAATCTCTACGTGGCGGGCAATGGTGGACAGAGCCCGAAGCACGCCCAACTGCTGGCCCGCGGAGTGGATGACGCGACACTCGTCGCCTACATTGATCGGTACCTGATGTTCTACATCCGCACCGCCGATCGGCTTCAGCGCACGGCCCCGTGGCTGGAATCGCTCGACGGAGGTCTCGATCACCTGCGAGCCGTGGTGTGCGAGGACAGTCTCGGCCTGGCGGCAGAACTGGAGGCCGCGATGGACCGTCACGTCGCCGGATACCGTGACGAGTGGGCCGAGGTGCTCGCCGACGAGGAAAAGTTGTCGCGGTTCGTGTCGTTCGTCAACGCGCCGGACGTGCCCGACCCGACCATCCGGTTCACCGACGGAGCGGTTGAAGGCGACCGCAAGGTCCCGGTGCTGCTGGACATGCCCCGGTTCCGGGCGCAGCAGCCGAACACCGACCGTACGACCGAACGCGAAGGAGTGGCCACATGACCGCCGACACGGCGACCGGCGCAGGGCAGAACGGCCCAGGGCAGATCGGCGCAGGGCAGATCGGCGCAGGGCAGTGGGTGCGCGCCTGCCCCTTCGATCGGCTCGTCGAGGGACGCGGAGTCGCAGTCCTCGGCCCGGAGGGCCGTCAGGCGGCGCTCTTCCGGATTCCCGCCGCCGAGACCGACCGTGAGGCGGTGGGGCGCTCGCGGATCTACGCCATCGGCAACATCGACCCGTTCGGGCGTGCCGCGGTGCTCTCGCGCGGGCTGACCGGCGATCACGGCGGTGAGCTCACGGTCGCCAGTCCGCTGGGCAAGCAGGTCTTCTCGCTGCGCACCGGGGTGTGCCTCGACGACGAGTCTGTGTCGGTGCCCTCGCTGGCGACCCGCGTGGTCGACGGCATCGTCGAAATCTGGTTCGGCGCCGCCGATCATCGTGTTGTTCCCGACGGGCCCCGATGAGTCCTGGAGCGACGCCCTCGAGTTCCGACGATCTGCCGTTGACCGGTTTCACCGTCGGGATCACCGCCGCGCGCCGGGCCGACGAGTTCGCGGCGCTCCTCGTGCGTCGCGGCGCCGACGTCGTCATGGCCCCGACCATTCGCATCCTGCCGCTCGTCGACGACACCGAGCTCGAACAGGTCACCGAACGGATCATCGCCGATCCGCCGGACCTGATGGTTGCCACCACCGGGATCGGTTTCCGGGGCTGGGTCGAGGCCGCCGACGGCTGGGGGGACGCCGAGCAACTCCTCGTCGCGCTCGGCGAGAGCCGGCTGATCGCCCGCGGTCCCAAGGCCAAGGGTGCGATCCGTGCGGCCGGACTTCGCGAGGAGTGGTCGCCGGAGAGCGAGTCCTCCTCGGAGGTTCTCGACCGTCTGCTCGACGAAGGGGTGGAGGGCAAGCGGATTGCGGTGCAATTGCACGGTGCCACCAGCGAATGGGAGCCGCTGCCCGACTTCTGCGCGGTGCTCCGCGCCGCGGGCGCCGACGTCCTGGCCGTCCCCGTGTACCGCTGGAACATGCATCCCGACGTCGGGCGGATCGACGCGATGATCGCGTCGGTCGTGCGTGCCGACCTCGACGCGCTCACCTTCACCAGCGCACCCGCGGCGGCGTCGATACTCACCCGCGCCAAGGAACTCGGCAAACTGCAGCCGTTCCTGCACGGACTGCGGACCGCGGTACCGGTGTTCTGTGTGGGCTCGGTGACCGCGGGGCCGCTGGAGGCGTTGCAGATCCCGACCGTCTATCCGCGCCGCTTCCGGCTCGGTGCGCTGGCCCGGCTGATCACCGACGAGTTGCCCCGACGCAGCCATACCCTGCGGGTTGCCGGACACGACACCGCGATTCGGGGTCAGGCGGTGGTCGTCGACGGGCAGATGCGTGAGTTGTCGGCCACCGGACATCTGTTGCTCAAGATGCTCGCGCAGGTGCCGGGGCAGGTGGTGGGTCGCCAGGAGTTGCTGCGCGGACTGCCCGGCGACAGCGCCGACACCCACGCGGTCGAGGTGGCCGTTGCGCGTCTGCGGGCGGCGCTCGGCGACCCGAAGATGATCCAGACGGTGGTCAAGCGCGGATACCGCCTTGCCGTCGATCTCGAGTACGACGAAGCCGAGGACGAGTCATGATGATCCGCAACGACATTCGGTCTGCCGTGGGTGACCGGCTGGGCGGGGTCCGCCCGGTACTCGTCGCGCACGGGACCCGCAACCCCCGCGGCGTCGCGGTGGTTGCCGAGATCGCCGAAAAGGTCGCCGCGACGGTCGGTCCGACGCGCACCGCCTTCGTCGACGTCCTCGGCCCGACCCCGAGTGAGGTGCTCGACGGGCTGGATCGCCCCGCGGTCCTGGTCCCTGCCTTCCTGGCATCGGGATACCATGTGCGCCAGGATATCCCGGATCACGTCCGGAAATCCGGGGTCGGTGATGCCATCGTCACCCGCGCCTTGGGCCCCGACCCGAGGATCGCCGCGGTCCTGCGGCGGCGGTTGATCGAATCCGGGTGGCGACCCGGCGACGCCGTGGTGCTCGCGGCCGCCGGCTCGTCCGACGACTCCGCCTGTGCCCAGGTATATCTCGCCGCGCGTCAGCTCGAGGGGCTGATCGGTGGGCACATCGAGGTCGGCTTCCTCACCACCGCCGCGCCGACCGTTGCCGACGCGGTGGCCGCCGCTCGAACCAGCGGGTGCCGCGTCGTCATCGCCGCATACCTGTTGGCCCCCGGCCTTTTTCACGAGCGTCTGCACACCGTGGATGCCGACCTGGTGGCCGAGCCGCTCGGCGCCGACCCAGCGATCGTCGAACTCATCGTCACCCGGATGCGTGCCGCGGTCAGTCCGTACCGCACCGACGCGGTCCTGCTGCGCTGACCGCGCCCGCCACCCCGCCGACAGCGCCCATCACCCTGCCGACAGCGCTCTGTACTTCGCCGACAGCGCTCTTCTCAGCGCCGACAGTGCTCAGTCGAGTACGTCGATCTCCCAACGACATTCGCGCATCAGCACCCTTCCGTCGCGGATCGGCGCCCCTTCGTCGCGGAGTCGGTCGAGCTGCCGGTGGGCGAGGTGTGGTGCGGGTTTGCCGCTCGCCGAGATGACCCGATGCCACGGCAGGTCCGCGGAATCGGTGCGCATGATCCACCCGACGATCCGCGGGGAACTCAATCCGGCCGCGGCGGCGAGATCGCCGTAGGTACTGACCCGGCCGGACGGGATCGCGGCGACCAGGGCTCGCACCCGCTCGACGTCATCCTCGGTGACCGCACTCACAGCAGCGAACGCACCAACCGGGCGGTCAACCCGGGTTCGAGGAAGGGCACCATGTGCTCGCAGTCGGCGCGGTGAACCTGCACCTGATCGCCGCGTTCGCTCGCACAGGCCTCGAGAAACGCCGGCCGCACAAACGGCGGGTCGACGCGATCGGCGACGACGACATGGGTGGGCACCCCTCGCGGCGGAAGCGTTGGCGGACGGCTCATCTCGCTCCACGACGCGGCGGCCATCGGCGCACTGACCCGCCAACCGACGCGCCCGCGACCACTGGTGGTGAGGTGCTCGGCGATCTCGGCCTCGAGGATCTCCGCGGGTACCCGTGCCCAGCCCTCGGAGCGCTTGGCCGCGCGGGCCGCGTCGGCGTCGGGATAGTCCCAATTCTCGAGGCTGTCGGTGGCGACCTCGAGAGCAAACTCCGGGTCGAGGCCCTGCGCGGGATCGAGTAGGACCAACCCGCGCACCGCGTCCGGCCGCTGGTTGGCCAGATGGATCGCCAGCGCACCTCCGAAGGAATGCCCGAGGACCACCAGCGGCAGCGCCGCCGGATCGATGGCGGTGTCGATGAACTCCGAGAGCGCACGCACATGGTTCTCGATCGCCCACGGCGGACGCCACGGCGAGCGGCCGTGGCCGATGAGGTCGGGTGCGACGATGTGCAGGTCGGCGAGATGGTCGTGAGCCAGCGGAGCCCAACGCATCCCATGACCGGTGAGGCCGTGCAGTGCCAGAACCGTCGGGGCGCGCCGATCGCCGAACTCGACGTGGTGAAGTGCCGTCACGCCGACGATTGTGCCGTACGCGCCGCAGCGCGCAGCCCCGGCCCGGGCCGGGGCGGATCGTGGGGGAGACGGGCCCACCAACGATTGTCGGTGGGCCGTGCTTGCATGGACGCATGGCCCGTAAGCGTCCCTCGACCACGGCCGCGCCGAGCTCGCCGAAGCGGGCCGCCCCCGCCAAGCGGGGTTCGTCGCGGTCGGAGCAGGCGCGCCCGGGATCGGCGGGCGGCGCGGCCGGCCGGGGCGGCACCGCGTTGCGCGCACATCTCGTCGGGGCCGACGGTGGGCCCATCGTCACCCGGGAGTGGCCGCCTAGCGTGATGCGGGTCATCGACGCGCACACGCCCGACGGGACGGTCGCCGACCCGTGGCGGCCCTTCCGCGTCCACGGCGGGCCCGGCTCGGGCAAGACGGCATTGGTGGTCGATGCGGCCGTCGCACGTCTCACCCGGCCCGGCATCGACCCGGAGTCGGTGCTCGTGCTCACCGCGAACCGTCGCGCCGCGGTGGCGTTGCGGGAGGAGATCACCCGCCGGGTGTTGGCGCAGTCCTCGGACGCGCCCGCGCTCGGCGGGGCGCTGCGTGAACCGTTGGTGCGCACCGTGCATTCGTTCGCGTTCGCGATCCTGCGACTGCAGGCGCAGGCGCACGGCAACCCGCCGCCGCGGCTGATCACCGGCTCCGAACAAGACGTCGTGCTGCGCGAGCTGCTGGCCGGCGACATCGAGGACGGTGCCGGGTACTGGCCCGCCCATCTGCGTCCCGCGCTGGGGACCGATGGATTCGCGCAGGCGCTGCGCGACCTGATGATGCGTGCCGCCGAACGGGGCGTCGGCCCCGAGGAGCTCGCCGAGCTCGGCTCCCGGCACCGGCGTCCCGAGTGGGTCGCCGCGGCGCACGCATACGCGCAGTACGAGCAGAACGTCCTGTTGCGCGGCACGGTCGGATCGCAGACACCGGGCGCCTCGGCGCCCGCGGTCGACGCCGCCGAACTCGTCGGCTCGGCATTGTCGGCCTTCGCCACCGACCCCGACCTCCTCGCCGGGCAACGTCGGCGTATCCGGCACCTGATCGTCGACGACGCCCAACACCTCGATCCACAAGCCGCCCACCTGGTTCGGCTGATCGGCACCGGAACGGATTCGACGATCATCGCCGCCGACACCGACCAGTCGATCTTCGGATTCCGTGGCGCCAGTCCGCGTTTCGCCGACTCACTGGCGGCGTCCGGTACCGACCGTGACGTCGTGCTCGACACCGACTTCCGTCATCATCGCCAGATCGCGGTGGTCGGTCGTGCACTCGCCGCACGGTTGCCCGGCGCGCGCCCGCATCGCTTCCCGGTGGTCCCCGACGCCGACGCGCTGCCCGGCGGGGCATCGGTACGGGTGTACAGCTCCGCGGCCAAGGAGGCGACCGCGGTGGCCGATCTCCTACGACGGGCGCACCTCTTCGAGGGGGTGGCGTGGTCGCAGATGGCGGTCATCGTGCGGTCGGCGCATCTGGCGCTCCCCGCCCTGCGGCGGGCGTTCCGTTCGGCCGGCGTCCCGCTGAGCACCCCGACCTCCGATTTGCCGCTGCACCGTCAGCGATCGGTGGCCGCGCTGATGGTGGTGCTGCGCGCGGTGGCCGCCCGCGAGCGGGTCGAACACACCGCGGAGACCGTCGAGAATCCGCACGTCGTCGAGAACCCACACGCCGACGACTCGCCTGCCGAGGATTTCACCGCCGACGACGCGCTGGCACTGTTCACCGGCCCGGTCGGGATGGCCGATCCAGGGGCGCTGCGCCGGCTGCGGCGGGGTGTGCGTCGTCGCGACGAGCAGGCGGGAGGCGAGCGCGCGGGCCGCGATTCGCTGTCGTCGTTGCGTCTGGCGCTCCTCGACCCCGACCTCGGCGCCGAGTACCTGGCGGCGCTGACCGACCACGAGGGCGCACCGCTGGCGCGGGTGCTCGACGTGATCGCCGCCGGCGCCACCGCCCATCGCGCCGGACGTGGCGTGGAGGAAACCCTGTGGGCGTCCTGGCAGGCCACCGGCCTGGAACGGCGGTGGGTCTCCGCGGCGATTCGAGGCGGGCCCGGCGGCGAACAGGCCGATCGTGACCTCGACGCGATGATGGCGATGTTCGAGGCGGCGGCGAACTTCTCCGACACCCTGCCCGCCGCGGGCCCGGCCGCATTCGTGCACTATCTCTCGCAACTGCAGATCCCACGCGACAGCCGCACCCCGGCCGCCGCGGCCGACTCGGTGTCGGTGCTCTCCGCGCACGCCGCCGCCGGCCGCGAATGGGAGGTCGTCGCCGTCGCCGGAGTTCTCGACGGGTTGTGGCCGTCGCTGCGCAGCCGCGGAGGTGTCTTGGGCACAGCCGAATTGGTGGACCTTCTCGACGGGATGGATCCCGCGGCGATCGATCGGGTGGCGCGGGGCGCCGGTGCGCTCGCCGACGAACGTCGACTGTTGCTCGTCGCGTGCACCCGCGCACGCCGACGACTACTGGTGACCGCCGTCGAGGACGGAGGAGGGGAGTCGTCACCGTCGAGGTTCATCGGCGAGATCTCCGATGCACTGCGGATCGACGCCCGGCGGGGCGGGACGGGCGAGTCCGGCGACGCCGAGCAGCCCGACGATCCCGACGTCCTCGACACCGTCGCCGAGGACGAGTTGCCCATCGACCCCGGTGTCGACCGGGTGTTGTCGCTGCCGTCGCTGGTGGCGACGCTGCGTGCGGTCGTGGTGGCCGGTGCCACCGCCGACGAACCGGACGAACGCACTCGCGCCGCCGCCCAATTGCTTGCGCAACTTGCCGATTCGGATATTCCCGGAGCGCATCCGCGGGACTGGTTCGGGCTGTCGCGGCCGAGTTCCGCCGAGCCGCTGTGGACGCCCGACGCCGGCCCCGTGGTGCTCTCACCGTCCAACGTCGACCAACTGTCGCGTTGTTCGCTGCGCTGGATGCTCGAGCGTGCCGGAGGCCGCGACGGCGACGGCACCCCGGCCCTGACCGGCTCGCTCGTGCACACGCTGGTGCAGGCCGTCGCCGGGGAGATCGAACCCGCCGAGGTGACGTCGGCGCTGCGCGAGATCTGGGAGCGCGTCGACACCGGGGCGGCCTGGTACTTGGCGCACGAACTCGAGCGTGCCGAGGCGATGCTCACGAATTTCCGTGAGTGGCTTTCTCTTTCGCGCGACGATCTCACCACGGTGGGCGTCGAGGCGGTCATCGACGCCGTCATCCCACCGGCCGCGGATACCGGTGCCCCTGATGCCGGTGCACAAGGCGTCGCACCGGCCGAGGACGGCTCGGACCTGCCGGTACGACTCCGTGGCCGGGTCGACCGCCTCGAACGCGACGCGCAGGGCCGACCGGTCGTCGTCGACGTCAAGACCGCCAAGTCGGCGATCACCAAGGCCGACACGCTCGACCACGCCCAGCTCGCCGCCTACCAAGTCGCCATCGCGCACGGCGGGGCGCGTGACTTCCCGGGCACCGACGTCGAGCCCGGCGGCGGTCGCCTGGTGTACGTGTCGGCGCCGCACCGTTCGACCGGCGCCACCGAACGCGAACAGCCCGCGCTCACACCGGAATTGCTCGACGAGTGGCGCGCGGTGGTGCGCCGGGCCGCACGCTCGGGCATCGGTCCGGTCTTCGAGGCGACCCCCAACCCCGGCTGCGCACACTGTGCGTTGGTGACCAGTTGCCCCGCCCAACTACGTGGCAAGGCGGTCACCGATGACTGAGGACACCACCGGGAGCACCACCACCGAGGCGCGGCCCACGCGGCCCCGGGTGTCGGCGACCTCGCTGGCCGCCGCCCTCGGGTTGCCTCCGCCCACTCCCGAACAGGTCGAGGTGATCGAGGCGCCCACCGAACCGATGCTGGTGGTCGCCGGTGCGGGCGCGGGCAAGACGGAGACGATGGCCTCCCGCGTGGTGTGGTTGGTGGCCAACGGCATCGTCGGGCCCGACGAGATCCTCGGACTCACCTTCACCCGCAAGGCGGCCAGCGAACTCGGCGCCCGCATCCGCAGGCGGCTGTCGATGCTCGCCGGCTCCCCGGCCCTGCTGAGTTGGGACCCCGACGGGGCGCTCGCCACACGCCTGCGGGCCGGTGATCCGGAGGTCAGCACCTACCACGCGTATGCCGGGCGACTCATCGCCGATTACGGTCTACTCCTTCCGGTCGAGCCGCACGCGACGCTGATGTCGGAGACCGAGTTGTGGCAGATGGCCTTCGGAATCGTGTCCTCGTGGACCGGGCAACTGAGCACCACCAAGGTGCCGGCGAGCGTCACCGAGGCGGTCCTGCGGCTGTTCGGTGAGATGTCGGAGCACCTCGTCGACCTCGACACCCTCGCCGCATGGGGTGACGACCTTTACCGGATGGTCGACGATCTGCCCAAGGCCCCGCGCCAGCGGGGCGCACCGAATGCCGCGCTACGTACCGTCCAGCAGGTGATCGACGAGCGTCGGGAACTGTTGCCGCTCGTGGCGACGTTGATGCGCACCATGCGCGAGCAGGCCGTCCTCGATTTCGGCAGCCAGATGTCCCTGGCGGCCCGCCTCGTCGCCGGCAACCCGGAAGTTGTTGCCGCCCAGCGGCAATCATTTCGCGCGGTGCTGCTCGACGAATATCAGGACACCGGTCACTCCCAGCGGGTTCTGCTCTCGGCGCTCTTCGGTGGGCAGGCGTCCGCGGGCAGCGACCCGGTGGCCGTCACCGCCGTCGGCGACCCGATCCAGTCGATCTACGGGTGGCGGGGTGCGTCGGCGGCCAATCTCCCGCGCTTTGCCACCGACTTTCCCCGCGCCGACGGTTCGCCCGCGCACCGTCGCGAACTGTTGACGAGCTGGCGCAACCCGGTGCAGACGCTGCGCCTGGCGAACGAGGCGTCCGAGGAACTGCGACGTCGCGGTGTGCCGGTGAGTGTCCTGCGTCCGCGGCCCGGCGCCGACGCCGGGACGGTGACGTTCGCGTTGACCGAGACGGTGCTCGACGAACGCGCCTGGCTCGCCGACCAGGTCGCGGCCCGGTACCACGACGTCGACGGTTCGGGGCCGCCGACCGTCGCGGTCCTGGTGCGCCGCAACGAGGATTCGGCGCCGATCGCGGCCGAGCTGGAGGCGCGCGGCATTCCCGCGGAGGTCGTCGGCATCGGCGGGTTGCTGCACGTACCGGAGATCACCGATGTGGTCGCGACGTTGCGCCTGATGGCAGATCCGATGGCCGGAACCGCGGCGATGCGTCTGCTGACCGGTTCGCGATGGCAGCTCGGCGCGCGCGACCTGGCGGTGCTGTGGCGTCGCGCCACCGAGCTGGCCGCCGGCCAGATCGCCACCGGCGGGGTGGTCACCACCCGCGAGGAACTCGACGAGGCACTCGACGCGGTGCTGCCCACCGAGGTGGTCGACCGCGCCGGGATCGCCGACGCCGTAGTCGATCCCGGCGGTCCGGAGGCCTACAGCCCCGACGGCTATGCGCGTATCCGGGCGTTCGGGGCGCAACTGGAGTCGTTGCGGCGCCGGATGGGTCAGCCGCTGCCCGAGCTGGTCGCCGACGTCGAGAACACCATCGGGGTGGCCGTCGAGGCGCAGATCCGTGCACGCCGGATGCGCGGCGCGATCACCGGGCGTGAACACCTCGATGCCTTCGCCGACTACGTCACCCGCTACGCCGAGCGGCCCGGCGCGAATCTGGCGGGGCTGCTGGCGTTCCTCGACACCGCCGAGACCATCGAGAAGGGGCTCGAGCCCGGGCGGGTGGAGGTCGCCGAGCAGCGCGTGCAGATCCTGACCGTGCATGCCGCGAAGGGACTCGAGTGGGATGTGGTCGCGATTCCGCATCTGTGCCAGGGGATCTTCCCGTCGTCCAAGGGCGAGACCACCTGGATGCGCAGTGCGCGTGAACTTCCGGGGCCGCTGCGCGGTGATCTCGCCGAGCCGGAACCCCGGGGACCCGCGGCCGCGAAGCTCGCAGCGGCCCGGCCGGCCGGCGCCGACGAGGGGTTCCCGGTGCTCGATCTGAGTCGGGTGGGCGACCGCAAGGAACTCGAGGACGCGCTGACCGAACACAAGGAGGCCATCGCCGAACGCCGGCTCTCCGAGGACCGGCGGTTGCTCTACGTCGCGATCACCCGAGCCCGTCACGACCTGTTGGTCTCGGCGCATCACTGGTCGGAAACCGGGGAGAAACCCCGGGGTGGATCGCCGTTCTTCAACGAGTTGCTGGCCATCGTGACCGAGACGGTGGAGAACGGATCCGCCGACGAGGCAAGGGGTTTGACGGTCGACGTGCTCGCCGACGACCCGCCCGACGGTGCCGCCAACCCGTTGGCCGAGCGGGTCGATGCCCGGATGTGGCCGACCGACCGTCTCGGTGCGCGCCGTGACGCGGTGGCCGCGGCGGCCGATCTCGTCCTCGACGAACTGCGCCGGCGGGAGGCGCCGGCGTTGTTCGGGGCGCTCACCGATCCGGAGCCCGATTCCCAGGCGCCGGTGGCCCATGACGCGCCGGCCGACGAGATCGAGGCGTGGCGCGCCGAGGTGGAGGTGCTCCTCGCCGAGCACGAGCGCACGAATCAGGCCGAGGTGGATGTGGCGCTGCCGGCTCATCTGTCGGTCAGCCAACTCGTCGACCTCGACACCGACGAGCGCGAGTTCGCGCGCAAGCTCCGTCGCCCGACGCCGTTTCGTCCCAACCCGATCGCACGGCGCGGCACCGCCTTTCACGCGTGGGTGGAGCGGTGGTTCGGCGCGACCCGGCTGCTCGACATCGACGAGTTGCCCGGCGCCGCCGACGAGAGTGCCGCCCCCGACGCCGACCTCGACGCGCTGCGCGAGGCGTTTCTGGCCTCGCCGTGGGCCGCCCGCAGCCCCAGCGAGGTCGAGGTGCCCTTCGAGACGGTCATCGGCGACACGGTGATCCGCGGACGCATCGACGCGATCTTCGCCGAACCCGACGGGTCGTGGGTGGTGGTGGACTGGAAGACCGGAGCCGAGCCGAGCGCCGACTCGTCGTCGGTGTTCATCCAGCTCGCGGCCTACCGCATCGCGTGGGCGCAGTTGGCCGGGGTGCCACTGGAGAAGGTCTCGGCCGCATTCCATTATGTCCGGTCCGGGCGCACCCTCGCGCCCCGAGACCTGCCCGATGCCGCGGCACTCGCCGCTTTGCTGGCCCGATGAGCTAGATTCCACACTGTGACAGCAGCGACCCATCCGAGCGCGCCGTGCCGGCGATGAGATCGCGCGGATTCCGGCGCCGGTTTCGCGGCGAGGATCTCTCCGAGGGCCCCGACTACGCCCTGGTCGGGGTCGTTCGCATTCCCGAACTGCAGCAGAGCCCGGGCCGCGCCATCGGCAAACGCGTGGTGTTCGCGGTGATCGCGCTGTTCTTCACCGCGGTGCTGGTCTACCTCGATCGCGACGGATATCGCGACGTGCAGGAAAACCCGCTGTCGTTTCTCGACGCCCTGTACTACTCGGCGGTGACGCTGTCGACGACCGGCTACGGCGACATCACCCCGCTGACCCCGTCGGCGCGATTGCTCAACCTGCTCATCATCACCCCGTTGCGGGTGTTGTTCCTGATCGTGCTCATCGGCACCACACTCGAGGTGCTCACCGAACGCTCACGTCAAGCCCTCAAGATCCAGCGCTGGAGGAACAACTTGCGCAATCACTCTGTGGTGATCGGCTACGGCACCAAGGGTCGTACCGCGGTCGACGCGATGATCGGCGACGGCATCAAACCCGCCGACATCGTCGTCGTCGACGCCGACCCGACGGTGCTCGAGGCCGCCGAATCCGATGGTCTGGTCACGGTGCGCGGTGACGCCACCAAGTCCGACATCCTGCGGCTCGCCGGTGTGGCACACGCTGCGAGCATCGTCGTCGCTACCAACCGCGACGACACGGCGGTACTCGCCACGCTGACCGCCCGCGAACTCAATCCGCGGGCGAAGATCGTCGCGAGCATCCGCGAATCGGAGAACACCCACCTGATGCGCCAGTCGGGCGCCAACTCCGTGGTGGTGTCGTCGGAGACCGCGGGCCGGCTGCTCGGCATCGCCACCATGACGCCGTCGGTGGTGGAGGTGATCGAGGATCTGCTGACGCCCGACGCCGGGTACGCGATCGCCGAGCGTGAGGTCGACCCGACCGAGACCGGAGGCTCCCCGGCGCACACCCGCGACATCGTGCTCGGTGTGGTCCGTGGCGGGGTGTTGCACCGGGTCGACGACAGCGAGGTGGAGCAGATCGAAGCCGGCGACCGATTGCTCTACGTGCGCAAGGGACCGGCGGACTGACATGGGCGCCTTCGTTTTCGACCAGCCGCCGCTGCTGTCCCGCGGCACCTTCGACCGTGCCGACGAGATCCGCGACGATCCGGCGCGGATGGTGTCGGGATGGTCCACCGCCAGGGTTCTCCCGATCGACCCGGCCGGACGCTACCCGGTGACCGAGGAACGCGCCCTGCGATGGCGTCCGGCCGTCGAGATCGCCGACGCCCCGCCGCAGGACGCGGTTTTCCTCGCCCACACCGACACCGATCTGTGGGCGCTGCGCGTGGAGACCCTCGACGGACGCACCGCCGACGCCCGGCGCGGGGCCGCCCGGCTCTCCGCCGACGAGGCAGGCCTGCTCGCGACGGCGTTGGGAATCCTGAATTGGCATGCGCGGGCACAATTCTCGCCGGTGGACGGCGGTGCGACCCGCCCGGCCCGCGGTGGCTGGGTCCGACGCCACGTCGAGACCGGAGAGGATGAGTTCCCGCGGACCGACCCGGCGATCATCACCGTGGTGCACGATGGCGCCGACCAGATCCTGCTGGGCCGTCAGGCCGTGTGGCCCGCACGCTGGTATTCCACGTTGGCGGGCTTCGTCGAACCCGGGGAATCGTTGGAGCAGTGCGTGATTCGCGAAGTGCACGAGGAAGTCGGGATCACCGTCACCGATCCGCGGTACCTCGGCAGCCAGCCGTGGCCGTTCCCGCGATCATTGATGCTCGGCTTCGCCGCGGTCGGTGACCCGAGCGAGCCGCTGCGCTTCCTCGACGGCGAGATCGGTGACGCGGTGTGGTTCCACCGGGACGAGGTGCTCGAGGCACTTGCCCGCGGTGACGAATGGCAGCGCGACGATCCCGAACCCGACGCCGACGGCCCGCGGTTGCTGTTGCCCGGTTCGATCTCCATCGCCCACGCACTGATCACGACCTGGGCGCACGCGACGCCCTGAACGCACCGGCTGCGCACGCGGTGGCCATGTCAGCTGCGCCGGAATCCGTCGGCGATGGCCTGGACGCGCGCACGGTGCGCCGCGTGATCGACGGGCGCGATGTTGGTGTTGTCCGCGTAGAGACCCACGGCGCCGTCGACGGATTCGCGCAGGATGTCCATCTGCCCGACGTGACGTGCGGTCTCCACCGCCATGTGCAGCAGAATCCGCCCCAGCGTCACCGACTGATGGGTCCACCACGTCACCACCCCGGGTGCGTCGAGGTCTCGGGTGGCAAGTGTCTGTGCCGCGTGCTCCCACGAGCTCCGATACCAGCCGACGATGTCGGCGACGGACTCGTCGGCGCGGGCGAACATGTCCGCCTGGTCCCCGGAGTCGCGGCCCTCGATCCAGGGCAGGTCGGTCACCGGCCGGCCGAAGGCTTCACCGAAGTAGGAGAACTCGTCGTCGGCGAGGTGCTTGACCATGCCGAGCAGTGAGGTGCCGGTGGGGGTCAGCGGGCGTCGGAGGTCGTACTCGTCGAGGCCGTCGAGCTTCCACAGGACGGTATCGCGGAGCTCCTGCAGGTATTTGACGAGCTGCTCCTTGGTGGGGGATTCGGCCATCATCACTCCTGTCGCGTTGCACGGTGGCAGGGGTCGGCGCGCGGTGGCGAGCATCACCGCGCGCCGTGCGGAACAGCCTGCCGTCCGATGATGTTATGGGTGCCATGAGTGAGGCAACCGCAACCCCGACCGATCAGCTGACCATGTACACCACCAGCTGGTGCGGCTTCTGCGCACGACTCAAGACCGGATTGCGCAGCGCCGGGATCGAGTGGAACGAGATCGACATCGAGGCCCACCCCGAGGCCGCCGAGTTCGTCGGCAGTGTCAACGGCGGTAATCACGTCGTCCCCACCGTGCTCTACGCCGACGGGTCGACCGCCACCAACCCCAGCATCGCCGAGGTGCGGGCCAAACTGGGAGTCTGAGCACCAGCCCCGCATCCCTGTGGAGCGTCCCACGACGGTGTCGGGGGCGGCTGACATAGTGGAGGGCGTGCCGCAACGTTCCACGCAGAAGGGTGCCGAGATGTCCGCGCGACCGGAGGAGGCGACATCCTCGTCGCGCGATCGCGGCATTCTCGACGGTCTCGACCCGGAGCAGCGTGAGGCGGTGCTCGCGCCGCGTGGTCCGGTGTGCGTGCTCGCCGGTGCGGGCACCGGCAAGACCCGCACCATCACCCGTCGGATCGCGCATCTCATCGACACCGGGCAGGTCAATCCGTCGCAGGTGCTCGCCGTCACCTTCACCGCACGCGCGGCGGGGGAGATGCGTACCCGATTGCGCTCCTTGGGAATCGGTGCGTCCGGTCCGTCGGTGTCGGCGCAGACCTTTCACGCCGCGTCGTTGCGGCAGCTCCGGTTCTTCTGGCCGCGGGTGTTCGGCAACGCGTCATGGGAATTGCTGGACAACAAGTTCCCGTTGATGGCGCGCGCGGCGCGGCGGTCGGGGCTCGGTACGTCCACCGACACGGTGCGCGATCTGCTCTCGGAGATCGAGTGGGCCAAGGCGTCGGTGATCGGGCCGGAAGGCTATGTCGCCGCGGCGACACGGCTGATGCGCGAGTCTCCCGCTGCGCCGGAGAAGGTGGCCGAGGTCTATGCCGCCTACGAGGACGCCAAGGTGTCGCCGGAGGGGGATCGTCTGCTCGACTTCGACGATCTGCTCATCTACATGACCCAGATGATCGACGTCGATCCCGCTGTGGCCGAGGAGTTCCGCTCGCGATACCGGTGTTTCGTCGTCGACGAGTACCAGGACGTCACGCCCGTGCAGCAGGGCCTGCTCGACGCGTGGCTCGGCGAACGCGACGACCTGACGGTCGTCGGTGACGCCAACCAGACCATCTACACCTTCACCGGCGCCAAGGCCGACTACCTGCTCGACTTTCCCCGGCGCTTCCCGGAGGCGACCATGGTGCGTCTGGTCCGCGACTACCGGTCCACCCCCGAGGTGGTGAGTCTGGCCAATCGGGTGATCGGTGCAGCGCACGGACGGATCGCCGGGACCCGGCTCGAACTCGTCGGCCAGCGTGCGCGCGGCCCGGCGCCCCGCTTCGTCGACTACCCCGACGAGCCGGCCGAGGCCGCCGCGGTCGCCAAGCGGATCAAGCGGCTCATCAACGATGGCGTACCGGCGTCGGAGATCGCGATCCTCTACCGCGTCAACGCCCAGTCGGAGAATCACGAACAGGCGCTGACCGAGCAGGGCATTCCGTACCAGGTGCGCGGCGGCGAGGCGTTCTTCACGCGTACCGAGGTGCGGCAGGCGATGCGTCGTCTCGACACCGTCGCCGAACGTGGACTGCGTGAGGACGTCGACGTGACCACCGCGGTGACCGCGGTGCTGCGTGAACTCGGCCTCGACGACACCGAACCCACGGGGGCGCAGGCCAAGGCGCGGTGGCAATCGCTGCGGGCGCTCGCCGAGCTCACCGAGGACATGGTTCACGAAACCCCTGACCTGACGCTGCCCCAACTCGCCGCAGAGCTGCGGACGCGCGCGCAGTCGCGGCACCCACCGACCGTGCAGGGCGTGACACTGTCATCGTTGCATGCGGCCAAGGGACTCGAGTGGGATGCGGTGTTCCTGGTCGGCCTGACCGAGGGATCGTTGCCGATCAGCCAGGCCATCAAGGGCTCTCCCGACGAGGTCGAGGAGGAGCGGCGGCTGTTCTACGTGGGGATCACCCGTGCTCGAGAGCACCTGCAGGTGTCGTGGGCGGCCGCGCGCAACGAGGGTGGCCGCTCCCGCCGGCGGTCACGGTTCCTGTCCGGCCTGATCCCCGACGATTCGCCGGCGTCGCGGATCGCGCCCGAACGCAAACCCAAACGCGGCCCCACCTGTCGGGTCTGCGGGTCCAAACTGATCGATGCGACGGCGACGCTGCTCGGCAGATGCGAGAGCTGCCCGTCCGATCTCGACGAGGATCTGCTGGTCGCGCTCAAGGACTGGCGCAGGCAACGCGCCAAGGACGACGCGGTTCCGCCCTACGTGGTGTTCTCCGACAAGACCCTGCTCGCCATCGCCGAGCAGCATCCCACCGACGAGCAGGCGCTGGTGTCGATCTCGGGCATCGGCGCGAGCAAGCTCGACAAGTACGGTCCCGACGTCATCGACATCGTGAAAACCGCAGGTCAAAAATAGGTTGTGCGATCTATGCATCGGCCCTTAGGCTGGTGAACACATCAGCACGGGGACGGCTGTGTGCCGTCACGGCACCGCCTGTCACGCGTGGCCACACGAGACCAGAAAGGAGCGGATCAGTGAACGCAATCATTCTTGGCGCCGCCGAGTCGACGCAAGCAGCGTCGGCATCGGAGATCGGCAACGGCATCGCTGTCGTCGACGACGGCATCGCCATGTCCCGTCGGACCGTCGCCCGTCGCGACCGCTCCTGGCTCGACGAGTGTGGCCATGCCACCGATCACCGTGGCGGCGCCGTCGCTCTGGCGCAGCCCGTCGGATTTCCGGCTCCCGCGGTAGCGGCAGCACGAGCCGACAAGCGGTTCCCCGTGCAGAACCTCGTATTCAGACGCTGACAGCGTCGGAACGGCGGCCACGGGCGAATCGCGAAAGCGAACCCGTGGCCCTTTTTTGGTTGACCTCCCGCCCATCTCGTCGATGTGCGGCAGGGCTCCACCAACGGCTCGGGTCGAGAACATCCGAAGAATCCGAGTAGAGGTGGAGACAACAATGACGACCGACTGCGTTCTCGAGTCCTGTATGCCCGCCGATCGCTTCGACGCGGTCGGCGTCACGTCCGCCCCGGCCCTCGGGCAGACCGACCTTCCCTGCCAGATGACCGACGCCGACCTGTGGTTCGCCGAGGATCCCCGAGACCTCGAGCGGGCCAAGGCGATGTGCGCCGAGTGCCCGTTGCGGGAGGCCTGCCTGGCCGCGGCCCTCGAGCGGGCCGAACCGTGGGGTGTGTGGGGCGGCGAGATCTTCGATCGCGGTGTCGTGGTGGCGCGCAAGCGTCCCCGTGGCCGCCCGCGCAAGAATGCGGCCTGAACGTAACCGGCCGTTCCCGACGAAAGTCTGTCGGGGACGGCCGGTTTCGTCGGTGTGCATCAAGGCTGCGCGCGGAAGCGTACTGACCACTCGTTTGTGTCGATCTCGACCCACCGGAAACCCGCACGTCGCAGGCGGGTGTCGAGTTCCTCCGGCGCCACGGGTACGCACACATCGTTCTCGTGCAATGCACGGAACTCAGGGCCGTCGAGGCTGTCAGAACCGAGAAAGGCGCCGGTTGGTGATAACAGTCGCCGTGCCTCGGTGAACACCGCGTCCTGAGCCCTTGGTGAGGCGACGTGGTGCAACATCGTCATGCAGATCACCGAATCATAGTGGCCTGCAGTCAATCCGGTATTCGCGCCGTCAGCGCAGAGGATGTCGATGTCGGTCCGATCGGCGAAACGTCGGCGCAGGTCGGCGGCGAGCGACTCATCGATCTCGACCGCGGTGAGATGTGAGGCGCGCTCGATGAGCAACTCGGTGGTCACGCCGGGGCCGGGTCCGATCTCTACCACCTGCTCACCGAGCTCAAAGCCCTCGAGGGTCCACGGCAGTATCCATTCACGTACCGCATGTGCCCACTCGCTACTGGTGCACAGCGTGAGGTGCTCCTCGTTCATCTGCCCGCACGAGGGTCGTATTGCATCGCGCCAACCACATTTCCGGCGGGATCGGCAAGAAAGATCAGGTGTCCGACGCCGTCGATGGTGTGGCGAGGCAGGACCACCCGCCCACCCGATTCCTCGATGGTGCAGGCTGTCGCGTCGACATCGGAGACGGAGAATGTGATCTCGGCTCCGACGATTTCGCGACCGTCGAGGCTGCGGCGCTGTTGGAGTGCTCCTGCAATCTCGCCGCCGGTGTCGATGGAGTAGAAGCCCGGCGGCCCCCATGCGGCAAACCTCCATCCGAACACCGACTCGTAGAACCGTCGAGTCGAGGCTACGTCGTCGGCGTTGAGTGCGAAGTGAGTGATCGGAGCGGCCATGGCTCCAGCATTCTCCCTGCTGTCTCGCCGTGCTTTCGATACTCTGACAAATTGTGTCGGAATTACGACAACACGATTCGAGGGAACCGATCGTTCGTGGGTACGCCGTGACTCATCCGGCCGAACGCGCGCAGATCGCCATCGAACCCGGATGGAATCAGATGATCCATGCGGCAGCCGGGGTGCTGACCGTGCTGACCGCGGCCGCACGGTGGACAGTGCCCGTCGGGCGTGCGGTCTGGATACCCGCGGGGATCCCGGTGGAGATCGACAATGCACGGCCGGTCCGAGTCAGGATCGTCTACCTACAGCGCAACCCGGCCGCTGTTGCCGAACCGTTTCCCGCCGATCGACCCACGGTGGTGTCGCTGTCGCCGTTCGCGCGTGAACTGCTCGCACACGTCGTTCGACAGGCGCCACTGAAACCGGGCGATCCCTTGCACTCGGCCCTCGTGACCGTCCTCGTCGACCAACTGCGTTCCGCACCGGTCGAATCTCTCGAGTTGCCATTGCCCACCGGGGAACTCGGGCGTTTGCTCGTCGTGCTCGCGTTTCGATCGCCGGGTACGCCGGCGGCCACCCTCGCACGCGACATGTCGGTTGCCGTGCGCACTCTCGAACGTCATGTGTGGCGTGATACCGGGTTGACGCTGGGACTATGGCTGCGCCGTGCGCGCATCCTGACGTCCCTGGAAACCCTGACGAACACCGGTTCGGTGACACGAGCGGCCGCGGCCTGTGGTTATGCCACACCGTCGGCCTACATCGTCGCATTCTCCCGGGAGCTGGGGACGACGCCGGCCCGCTTCGGTCTCAGGCCAGGCCCGGCACCCACTTCTCCATGATCGCCCGGTATGGCGCCTCGGCGTCGAGCTGTGCGGCGATGCCGACGCATCCGGCGAGCACGCGGAACACCATCACATAGTGCTTGGGGACGTTGAGGTGCCGTGAGGTCTTGTACACCTCGCCGCGTACGTCGGTCGCGTGACCGGCCGCGCGCTGCAACCACTTTCGGGTGAAATGGAACGACTCGGAGTACAGCGGATCCACGTACGGACGCAGATACGCCTGCAGGTCGGTCGGTGAGACCTTGTCGACCTGGGAGCGCAGGATGAATCCCGCCGCCACCATGTGTTCCTTGAGTTCGTCGTATTCCTTCTCGCGCGCGAGACGCAGGATCGGGCCGGTCTCCGGCGGCAACCCGTTCGGGTAGTGGCCGACCGCGCCGAAATCCAGTGCGCCGAACCGACCGTCGTCGGTGAGGAAGAAGTTGCCGGGGTGCGGGTCGCCGTGCAGCAGGCCCACGCGGAACGGTGAGGACACCTCGAAGGTCGACATCAGCGCCGCGGCGCGGTCGCGAGTTGCCTTGTCGCCGTTGGTGATGATCTTCGACAGTGGTGTGCCGTTGAGCCATTCGGAGACGATGACCTTGGGTGAGCTCGCCACGACCTTGGGCACCACGAAGTCCGGGTCGCCGTCGAAGGCCTTGGCGAACGCGCGCTGGTTGTCGGCCTCGCCGAGGTAGTCGAGTTCGGCCTCGGTGCGGTCGATGAGCTCGTCCATCATCGATTTCACGTCGGTGCCGGGGGAGAGCTTCTGCATCAGCCCCGACATCCGGGACAACGTCTTCAGGTCGGCCTTGAGTGCGTGGTCGGCGCCCGGGTATTGGATCTTGACGGCCACGTCACGCCCGTCGGACCACACCGCGCGATGCACCTGACCGATGCTGGCGGCGGCCGCGGGCTCGTCGGAGAACTCGCGGAATCGCGATCGCCACTTGGTGCCGAGCTGTTGATCGAGCACCCGATGAACCTTCGACGCCGACAGCGGCGGCGCCTCGGCCTGCAACTTGGTGAGGGCCTCGCGGAACGGTTCACCGAACTCGTCCGGGATCGCCGCCTCCATGATGGACATGGCCTGGCCGACCTTCATGGCCCCACCCTTGAGCTCCCCGAGAACCGCGAACAGTTGCTCGGCGGACTTCTCCAGCAGCTCCTGGTTGACCTCGTCCTTGTCCCGGCCGGCCATCCGTTTGCCGAACCCGGCAGCGGCGCGCCCGGCCATACCGATGGGCAGCGAGACGAGTTTGGCGTTACGGCGACCTTGCCCCCGCGTGATGTCGGTCATAGCTTCCTTTCCCCTCCTCAGGATAGAGGACCGGCGAGGTGTTGCCCGGGCCGCGCCTCACGTCAGCGTGGCGATCTCGTGGCAACCGCACAGCGGATGCGGTAGCCAGGTGGTGCTCTCGATGCGCAGCGGCGCCGGGTGCAGTTGCAGGATCCGGTTCACCAGGTGCGGGGGATCGGGCGGCGCGGCAGTGCCCTCGGCGTCGGGGCTCGACGCGAGGGCTGCAGCGAGATGATCGACCTGCTCGTGGGCGAGTGCGGCAGTGGCACGGGCGATCGACGCCGAGGCGTGTCCGCTCGTCCCGGCGAGTTGCGCCGCGAGCAACGGCCACGCCGGATCGCGGTCGGCGCGGTGACGGTCGGCGCAGTTCAGGCAGCTCGACAGGCCGGGCAGCACCAGCGGACCGAGCAGGCCGGTCCCGTCGCGCAACCGGACCTGCAGGTGCGGGGTGCCCACGCGCATCAGACGTTCGGCCATCCACGGCTCGTGTACGACGTGGTCGGTGAGGACGACCAGATTGGGCAGCGCTATCGGTGACATCTGCACGGTCCCGGGCGCGGTCGGGGTGGGCCGGCGGACGCTGCGTGTGACGCTGTAACCGGCGTCGGTCAGCGACGCCGACAACAGCGTGCTCAGCGGCCCGGACCCGTGCACACGAATGCGCAGCGCGCCGACGCGTCGCTGCGACGGTGGGCGGAGTGCTTTGCCCGCGGCGACGAGGCGGTCGAGGATCGCGTCGAACTCGGATCGGGTGAGCCCGGTGTCGACGAGATCGGAAAACACCTCGCCGCGGCTGCGCGGACCGGACAGCGACGCCAACAGGTCGGCCACCGCCCGGCCGGAGACCCGTGCGGGCAGTTCGAGCACCAACGCGGTGTGTGGGTCGGCGCCGATGTGTACCCGGTTGCCGGGCCGGATCAGGACCGCAGTTCCGTCGGCGAGGACCGGCATGCCCGTCGGTACTCGCGAACCGGTCGCCGGCCGGGACGTCCCGGCATCGGGGGTGGCGGGATCAGGTGTCGCGGCGGCCGCTGTCATGTCGATCACCATGCCACCGGCGGCACCGAGCGCCCACGGCGTTATCCACAGGCGGTGGGCGCCGCCCCGGCTGTCACGACCATCGACGTGAAGTCAGGACTTGTCGTCGCCGCCCTCGGACTTGTCGTCGGGATTGACGTCCTTGGCTTTCTCGTCCCCGGCCTCTGCGGCGAGGGACTTCTCGAGTTCGGCGATCGCCGAATCGATGTCGGAGGTGTCGCCGCCGATCACCCGGTCGATGAAGGCCGCCGGAGCATCGAGATCGGTGCCGTCGGGCAGCAGGTCGGGGTGCTCCCACACCTTGTCGCGGGTGGCCACGTCGGACGCCTCGAGCAGCGATCGCCACAATGCGGCTGCCTCGCGCAACTTACGGGGGCGCAGTTCGAGGCCGACGAGGGTGGCGAAGGTCTGCTCGGCCGGACCACCGCTGGCCCGCCTGCGGCGCATCGTCTCGGTCAACGCGGCGGTACTGGGGATGCGATCGGAGAGTGCTTGGGTGACAACGTTTTCCACCCAACCCTCGATGAGGGCGAGCAGTGTTTCGAGGCGTTCGAGTGCGGCCTTCTGTTCGGGGGTGGTGGTCGGTTCGAACGACGTCGAGGAGCTGATCAGTTCCTCGAGTTTGGACGGATCGGAGAACAACTCGGTGGGATCGATCCCCGCGGTCGCGTCGGTGATGCCGGAGAAGTCGATGCTGATTCCCCGCGCGTACTCCTCCACGGTGGCCAATAGGCGCTGGCGTAGCCACGGCACGTGGGTGAACAGCCGCATGTGCGCGGCCTCGCGCGCGGCGAGGAACACGATGATCTCCTGGGCCGGGAGATCGAGGCCGTCGGCGAAGGTCGCGATCGCCTCGGGCAACAGCACACCGACACCTTCGGGTGCCAGGGGCAATCCGATGTCGGTGGAGGTCAACACCTCCTTGGCCAACTGCCCCAGACCCTGACCGAGCTGTGTGCCGAAGGCCATGCCGCTCATCTGGGTCATCATGCCCATCATCGGTCCGGCGAACTGCGCGGCCTCGGCGGGCAGATTCTGCTCCCACGTCTTGGCCAGCTGCGCGGCAACGGGATTGCACAGGCCTTTCCAGGTCGGCATGGTCTCGTCGAGCCACTGCACCGGCGTCCATGCGACCGGCTTGCTGATGCCGGCCGGCAGCGTGGTGACGTCGTCGAGCCACACCTCGGCCAGGCGGACCGCATCGGCGACCGCCGAGGTCTCCTTGTCGAGGACGGGCGTGAAGTTGCCAATCTGCTGACGCGCGAGGTTGGCGGCGAGCTGGTAGTTGACCGGACCGCCGGCCGACGGACCGGTCATCGACGACCCCATCCCGCTCAGCATGCTGCCGAGCTGGCTGAACATCTGGCCCAGCGCCGACGGGTCGAGACCGGCGGACGGGTCGAATCCCTCGCCGCCGAGGGCGAACCCGAACGGGTTCTGGGCACCGAACGGGTTCTGGGCGCCACCGGGGCCGTCGTTGCCGGTCGGACCGTCGTCCTTGCGGCGGTCGTCCTTGCCGCTGTCGTCACCGGAGGACGAGAAACCGAAGGGCAAATCACTCATGCCTCCACGGTACCGCCAGCGCGTCGTCGCGACCCCCTCGATGATTTCGCCTTGAGCGTAGTTCGCGCAGGTCGGCTGCGCGTTGTCGACGTCGACGGCGGCACCCGGCCCTCGACCGGCCCTCGACCGTCCGCCGCATCGGTCTGTGCGGCGGCTGGATCGGACCCATGTCCTAGGGTGGTCGGAATGAAGGGGCCTACCTCGCGTCGCATCGTCACCGTGGCCGTGACCGTGCTGATCCTGCTGGCACTCGTCGTCGTGGGAACGACCGTTCAGGTGCCGTTCGTCGCGCTCGGGCCCGGGCCCACGGTCAACACCCTGGGCACCATCCAACTCGACAACCGCGAGGTGCCCGTCGTCGACATCAGCGGAGTGCCGACGCAGCACACCGACGGCAACCTGAACCTGACGACGGTGTCGGTGACCGACGGGCTGTCGCTGTTCCAGACGATCGGGATGTGGCTGTCGGGAACGTATTCGGTACAGCCGCGCGAGACCGTGTTCCCACCGAACCAGACCACCGAGCAGACCAATCAGCAGAACGTCGAGGACATGAGCAACTCGGAGAGCACCGCCCAGGCGGCCGCGTTGCGATACCTCGATCGGCCCACCGAGCTCGTGGCGGCACTCGTCGCCCCGGACGGGCCGGCCTCGTCGGTGCTCCGGTCCGGCGACGCGATCGTGAAGGTCGGCGGCACCGAGGTCGCGACCACCGAAGACCTGCAGAAGGCGGTGCGCGCGCACAAGCCGGGCGATGAGATCGCCTTCGAGATCCGACGCGGCGGGGCCACCCAGACGGTCACCGTCAAGGCCGCTGCGCGTCCCGGCGAGCAGAACGTGGCCTACATCGGCGTCACCCCGGAGGTACGCAACGCCGACCCGAACCTCAAGATCACCTTCAACGTCGGGGACATCGGCGGCCCATCGGCCGGCTTGATGCTGACCCTCGCGGTGATCGATCGTCTCGGCAGCGGACAACTCACCCACGGCAAGTTCATCGCCGGGACCGGCACCATCGCCGACGACGGCGACGTCGGTCCGATCGGCGGCATCACCCACAAGACCCGCGCCGCACGCGATGCCGGGGCAACGGTCTTCCTCGTCCCCGACCAGAACTGCGCCGAGGCCGCCGGTGACGCCCCCGACGGACTGAAACTGGTCAAGGTCGAGTCGCTGGATTCCGCGGTCGACTCGCTCGACGCCCTCGCCGCGGGTAAGCCGGTGCCGCACTGCTGACGCCGGGAGCGACCCCCCGGGGGCGTCAGCCGTCGAGAGCCGCGGCCAACGCCTGCTGCAGATCGGCCGCCATATCGGGATGGGTCCGCAGCTCGCGCGCCTCGTCGGGATCGTCGGGTACCAGCTCGAGCAGGGCCAGACGGGTACCACCGCGCAACGCGCCGACAGCCAGCCGGGCCGCCCGCGCGTCGGGATGATCACGGGCCGCCGAGCGCAAGTTGGGCGCATCCGGTTCGGCGCCGCCGGCGGCCTCGGGTAGATCGAGACCGGCCTGGGGCGGCAGTACGACGATGTCGAGGACGACCGCCGCCCCCACCACCGGTTCCGGCCACGACGTGGTCGCGAGGAATTCCTCGAGCGCGGCGTACGGTTCGACGTCGTCGGTGTCGCCATCGTCGTCGGTGTCGCCATCGTCGTCTGCGCGCGGGGCAATCGGCTCCTCGGCGAGCAGACTCAACGCCGAGTCGTCGTCGGGGTCGACGAGTTCGGGGTGCATCCGGGCCAGCACCGGCGTCGGAACCAGCGCGAAGACCGCGGGCAGGTGATCGGGTCCGTTCGGCACGAGGAAGTCGAGCGCTTCGCGTAGCGAACGGCCGAGGTCGTCGGGGGAGTAGCGGGTCGTGTCGGACATCGCGTCCATCATGCCCGGACGGTCGTCGACCGCGGCGCCCGCACCGCCCGAGTACCCACACTGCGGCGCCGGGATCGCCCCGCTGCCCGAACCTCGCGCCGCCCAGTACAGTGGGTGGCCACGCCGGAGGGACGGCACAGACGGTCGCCGGGCGCATGTCCGGATTGAGAACTTTGGAGAGTGGGTCAGGTGGGCGTTCGCGGGCCGGCAGGTTTGCCGACACTGTCGCGCAGGAGCAAGATCATCATCGGCATCGCGGTTGCGTTGCTGATCATCCTGCTGATCGGGCCGCGCATCGTCGGCCTCGTCACCGACTGGTTGTGGTTCTCCGATCTGGGCTACTCCGAGGTTTTCTCGACGATTCTGTGGACTCGAATCCTGCTGTTCGTGATCACCGCGGTGATCGTCGGCGGCATCGTCTTCGCCGCGATCGCGTCCGCCTATCGGTCGCGTCCGGTGTTCGTGCCCGCGTCGGGACCCGGTGATCCGCTCGCGCGCTATCGCGCCGCGGTGATGGGCCGGATTCGCTGGTTCGCCATCATCCCGCCGGTCCTCATCGGTGTGCTCTCCGGGCTCGTCGCACAGGGTTCGTGGGCGACGGTCCAGACCTTCTTGCACAGCACCGATTTCGGGGTGACCGATCCCCAGTTCGGCATCGACATCAGCTTCTACGCCTTCAAGCTGCCGTTCATCACCTTCGTCCTGAACTTCCTGTTCGTCATCGTCGTCATCGCGTTCGTGGCGAGTCTGATCACCCACTACGTCTTCGGCGGTATCCGTCTCGGCGGCGGCAGCGGATCGTTGACCGGGTCGGCCAGAATCCAGCTCGCGGCCCTGGCCGGGATCTTCTTGCTGCTCAAGGCAACTGCCTACTGGTTCGATCGGTACAGTCTGCTCTCCAGTGATCGAAAGCAGGAGATCTTCTCCGGTGCGAGTTATACCGACATCAACGCGGTGCTCCCGTCGAAGCTGATCCTCATGGCGATCGCGATCATCTGTGCTCTGGCGTTCTTCGCCGGTGTCGTTCTCAAGGATCTGCGTATTCCCGCGATCGCCACGGTGCTGATGTTGCTCGCGGCGTTGGTCATGGGTGTCGGATGGCCGCTGACGATGGAGCAGTTCTCGGTCAAGCCGAATGCGGCGCAGAAGGAAGCCGAGTACATCAGTCGCAACATCGCGGCGACGACACAGGCGTACGGCATCGTCGCCGGCAAGAACGTGGACTACCAGAACGATTGGGGCGCGACTGCGCCGAGTGCCGAGGCGGTCAACGCCGACGAGGCAACCCTGTCGAACATCCGCATCCTCGACCCCAATGTCATCGCCCCCACGTTCAACCAGCGTCAGTTCCTCAAGAACTTCTACGGCTTCCCCTCCCAGCTGGCCATCGACCGGTACAAGGTCGACGGTCAAGAACGTGACTTCATCGTCGCCGTCCGCGAACTCGACCCGACGAAATACGGTGACCAGCAGCAGAACTGGCTGAACAAGCACACCGTCTACACCCACGGCAACGGCTTCGTCGCCGCACCGGCCAATCAGGTCGACGAGGCCTCCGGTGACGCGACGTCGGGCAGTGACCGCGGGGGACTTCCCGTGTTCTATGTCAGCGACCTGCAGACCATCCGCGATCCCAACTATGCGGCGACCGCGCCGATCAAGGTGAGCCAGCCGCGGATCTACTTCGGCGAGCTGATCTCCAACGTCTCGCCCGATTACGCGATCGTCGGCACCTCCGGTGGCGCGCGGGAGTACGACGAGGACAACAAGACCTACACCTACACCGCCGATTCCGGTGTCTCGCTGAGTAATTGGTTCGTGCGGGCGATGTACGCGGTCAAGTACACCGAACGCAACTTCCTGCTCTCCGACGCCATCAACAGCAACTCGCGGATTCTCTACAACCGTGACCCGCGCGACCGCGTCAAGCAGGTCGCGCCGTGGCTGACCGTCGATTCCAAGGCCTATCCCGCGGTGATGGCCGACGGTTCGATCAAGTGGATCGTCGACGGGTACACCACCCTCGACAACTATCCGTATTCGCAGCAGACGTCGTTGCAGGACGCGACGACCGATGCGCAAGAACTGATCAACAACCAGGCTCAGCGCAGCCAGGCGAACACGCAGGTGTCCTACGTGCGCAACTCGGTGAAGGCCACCGTCGACGCCTACACCGGCAAGGTCACCCTGTACCAGTTCGACAAGAACGACCCGGTGCTCAAGACGTGGATGAAGGTGTTCCCGGGAACCGTGCAACCGCGGTCGGAATTCGACAAGAACACCAGCCTGGCCTCACATGTCCGCTATCCCGAGGACCTGTTCAAGATCCAGCGCGAACTGCTCGCGAAGTATCACGTGACCGATCCGACGGCGTTCTTCCAGAACAACAACTTCTGGTCGGTGCCCCCGGATCCGAGTAACGAGGACAACGCCAACCGGCAGCTGAACCAACCGCCCTACTACTTCACCGCGCGCAATCCGCGCGGCGGCACCGGTTCGGACTCCCAATTCCAGCTGACGACGGTGTTCACCGGTTTCCGCGAGCGCAACCTCGCCTCTTACATGACGGTCTCGTCGGATCCCGGCTCCTATGGCCAGATCACCATGAAGGTGCTGCCCACCGATCGTCAGTCCGGTGTCGGCCCACAGCAGGCGCAGGACAACATGAACAACTACGGCGCCGTCCTCGGCGACCGAAAACAGTTGGAGGGCACCACCAAGGTGACCTACGGCAACCTGCTGACGCTTCCCGTCGGCGGGGGCGGAATCCTCTACGTCCAGCCGCTGTACACCCAGACCAACAACGGCGGCGGCATCCCCAAGTTGCACCGCGTGCTGATGTATTACAACGCCGCGGCGGGTAATCCGAAGGTCGGTTACGCAGCCACCGTTGCCGAGGCGCTGGCTCAGGTGAGTATCAGTCCGGAGGATGCGACCGCACCGCTCAACGGCGAGCCCAGCGGCAATCAGGCCGGCGCCGACCAACCGACCGTGCCGACGCCACAACCGAACCAGCCCTCCACGGGCAACGGTCAAACGGGCCAGTCGGGGAACAACCAGCAGCGGGATGCAGCCGTCGCGGCGATCGGTGATGCGCTCAACAAGCTGCGTCAAGCGCAGTCCAGCGGCGACTTCACCGCGTACGGTCAGGCGCTCGATCAGCTCAACAAGGCAGTTGCGCAATACGAGTCCCTCGGTGGCGGTAACTGATGTGGCTTCCATGAATGTGGTTGTGGTCACACGTTTTTCCGACCTGCAGGTATCGGGGCGGAGGCGATTTGCATCCGCGCCGAACCACCCTGTAACGTGGTGTTCACCAACGCGGGGTGGAGCAGCTCGGTAGCTCGCTGGGCTCATAACCCAGAGGTCGCAGGTTCAAATCCTGTCCCCGCTACCACGGAGATTCGGCCCCCGATCGCATCAGCGATCGGGGGCCGAATCGCATCTGCACCCCACCCGTCAAGAGCAGTCCAGTGCGGGCCGGCTTGATACGTTCGGGTTCACACAGACGAGCAAGAGGATGCGATGACTGGCGTGAGCAACGGTGTCCTCACCGACGGTGAACTGATCGCCCGCGCCGCGCACTGGTGCGCACACGACCCCGACGCGGCCACCCGGGCCGAACTCGGCGTCCTCATCACCGGTGCGAGGTCGCACGATCCGGAGGCTCTCGCCGAGTTGCGGTCGCGGTGTGCCGGTCCCCTCGAGTTCGGTACCGCGGGTCTGCGGGCGGCGGTGGGTGCCGGCGAATCCCGCATGAACACCGCCGTCGTCATCCGGGCCACCGCGGGGCTGGCCCGCTACCTGCTCGACGTCGTCGGACCCGACGCCGCAGTCGTCGTGGGTTGTGATGCGCGGCATGGTTCTTCACGATTCCGGACAGCCGCGCTGCAGGTGCTCTCCGGCGCCGGCCTGCGGGCCATCGCCCTGCACGAGCAGTTGCCGACGCCGATCACCGCGTACGCGGTGCGCGCGCTCGACGCCGACGCCGGGATCATGATCACCGCGTCACACAATCCACCCGCCGACAACGGCTACAAGGTGTACCTGGGTGGCCGGGCGACCGACGCCGACGGAGCAGGTGTGCAGATCGTGCCGCCCGCCGACGCCGAGATCGCGTCGCGGATCGCCGACAGTCCGCCCGCCGATGAGGTGCCGCGCACCGACGAACGGATCACCGACGCCGATCCTGCGCTGGTGAACGGCTACCTCTCCCGCACGGCCGGTCTTCGACGGCGTGCCGAGCCGTCACCGGTGCGCGTGGTCCTGACCGCGATGCACGGCGTCGGCGGCTCCACGGCGATGCAGGTCCTGCGGGCCGCCGGCATCGGCGACGTCCACCCCGTGCAGGCGCAGTTCCTACCGGATCCGGACTTCCCGACCGTGGCGTTCCCGAACCCGGAGGAGCCCGGCGCCATCGATCTCGCGATCGCCCACGCCCGGGAGGTCGACGCCGACGTCGTCATCGCGCTCGATCCCGACGCCGACCGCTGTTCGGTCGCGACGAGCCGCGACGGACTCTGGCGGCAGCTGTCCGGCGACGAAATCGGTGCCCTGCTCGGCGAACAGGCCGCCGCCGACGATTCCCGGCCCGGCGACACCCTGGCGTGCTCGATCGTGTCCAGCAGGCTGCTGGGCCGCATCGCCGCCGCCCACGGTCTGCGATTCGCGCAGACCCTCACCGGCTTCAAGTGGATAGCGCGCACCCCCGGCCTGCGATTTGGCTACGAGGAAGCGATCGGATACTGCACCGACCCCGACGCGGTGCACGACAAGGACGGAATCGGCGCGGCCGTTCGCATGATCACCCTGGTCGAGGATCTCGCCGCGACCGGTGCGGGTCTGGAGGACCAGCTCGACCGCCTGGCTCATGTGCACGGGCTCCACAGCACCTCGGCCATCAGCGTGCGCGTCGAGAATCCCGCGGTGATCGAGGCCACGATGACAAGGCTGCGGTCGGCCCGGGCGGATCGACTGGTCGGGGAGGCGATCGTCGAGTTCCGCGATCTCGCACGTGGTGGGGATGACCTCCCGCCGACCGACGCCCTCCTGTTCCGGACCGCCGCCGACGATCGCGTCATCGTCCGGCCGTCGGGTACCGAACCCAAGCTCAAGTGCTATCTCGAGGTGGTCATTCCGGCCGACGATGTGCGTACCGCAGGGGTGCGGGCGGCACGGGCCACGGCGCAGGCACGCCTGGGCGACCTCGCCACCGAACTCACCTCGCTTCTGGGGCTCTGACCCGCACGGCGAGGCCGGCGGCCGGACCCGTGGTGCCGCCGCGCCCGCTGCGGGTCGGGTACCGAGATGGGCGTTCTCCGTGTCGCATAATCAGACGACATAAACCTCCGAATAAGCACGGAATATCGACGTCGCGGTGTTCCAAGACGGAAAAATCTCGATTTTCTTTACATGTGACAATTATTTATTGATGCTCGCCGGAAAACGCTCGATTCGGCGCCCGGATATGGAGCACTAATGCCGTACGGTGCTATTGTTCGTTTTGTATTCAGCAACGCAGTACTACGAGGGGGCTCTATCCGATGGCACGTCGAACCGTTGTTACATTCGTCGATGATCTCGATGGAAAAGAACTGAAGGAAGCTGTCACAATCACCTTCAGTGTCGACAACAAAGCCTATGAATTCGATACGTCGCCGGCGCACGCCAAGCAATTCCGGCAGGATCTCGAACAATATGTGACGGCCTCACGCTCGGCCGGTAGCCGCCGGTCGAAGGCGGCCCGAAGTGCACGTTCGTCTCGCGATCTGAAGGCCGTGCGCGACTGGGCGCGCGTCAACGGGTACGACATCAGTGATCGCGGACGTATCGCAACGGAGATCATCGAGGCGTACCAGGCCGCGAACTGAGGGTCGAAACTCGTTCCGACGCCTGATGTGCCCGACGCGTAGTGTCGGGGCATGGCCGACGACTTTCCGAATACCGACAGGTCCATCCGAGACCACATCACCGAGCTGATCGGGGAGGAGCACGAGTTGCGTGAGCGACTCGAGCGCGGAGATATCAGCAAGGGTGAAGAAAATGCGCGACTGCGCGCACTCGAGGTGGACCTCGATCAATGCTGGGATCTGCTGCGGCAGCGTCAGGCACGCCGGCGTGCCGGGCAGAATCCCGACGACGCGTCGGCCCGTCCAGCCGACGTCGTCGAGAACTATCTGGAGTGATCTCGGGTCCTGGATCCACCTTGCATCGCCGAGACCCGATGCCCACCGAACCCACCCGATCGGACATGCTGACCTGCCCGAACGGGTGGGTTCGCCACACCGTTCGGCGCGATCTGCCGACCGGTCGGCGCAGGTGTGGCCAACCCCTCGCGCCCACGTGTGAGGCTGATTACCCTCGAATCGGCAGCGTGGCGGGTCACCCGACCTCTCTGCCGCGACATCGATCGACGTGAGGACGGCAGTGGCCAGCAACAGCGACGCGCGCAGCTTCGGATCAGACAGCTACGACAAGGCATTTCGCGACAGCATCGAGGACCGGGAGTCGTTCTGGCTCACCGCCGCCGCCGAGATCGAGTGGTCGGTGCCGCCGACGGTGGCGCTCGATGACTCACACGCGCCGATCTATCGCTGGTTCCCCGACGGCACCCTGAACACCTGTTTCAACTCCCTCGATCGCCACGTCGCCGCCGGTCACGGCGATCGGATGGCGCTCATCTGGGATTCGGCCATGGTCGGTGAGGTGCGGCGCTACACCTATGCCGAGCTACTCGACGAGGTGTCGCGTTTCGCCGGGGTACTCGGCGCGGCAGGCGTCGCGGCGGGCGACCGTGTCGTCATCTACCTTCCGATGATTCCCGAGGCCGCGATCGCGATGTTGGCGTGCGCCCGTATCGGCGCCGTCCACTCGGTGGTCTTCGGCGGATTCGCCGCACCCGAACTCGCCACCCGGATCGACGACGCCGAGCCGGTGGCGATCGTCACCGCGTCCGGCGGTCTCGAACCCGGCCGCGTCGTGGAATATCTGCCGATGGTGCACAAGGCGCTCGAACTCGCCGCCAAGCCCCCGACCACCGTGATCGTCAAGAACCGCGACGAGGTCCCCGGCTCGGCCGCCGACCACGACGGCTGGCTCGACTGGGACGACGAGATCGCCGACGCCATGCCGGCGGCACCGGTGACGGTCGCGGCCACCGACCCGCTCTACATCCTCTACACCTCGGGAACCACCGGGAAACCCAAGGGCGTCGTCCGCGACAACGGTGGGCATGCCGTCGCGCTGGCCTGGTCGATGCCCAACATCTACGACATCCACCCCGGTGACGTCTGGTGGACCGCGTCCGACGTCGGATGGGTCGTCGGCCACTCCTACATCGTCTACGGTCCGCTGCTGATCGGCGCGACGACGATCATGTACGAGGGCAAGCCGGTCGGCACGCCCGACGCCGGTGCGTTCTGGCGCGTCATCTCAGAACACCGTGCCAAGGCGCTGTTCACCGCACCGACCGCGATCCGCGCCATCCGCAAGGCCGACCCCGATGCCGCGCTACTCGCCCAATACGACGTCTCCTCGCTGCAGACCCTGTTCGCCGCCGGCGAGCGCCTCGACCCCGACACCTTCGAGTGGGCGGGACAGATCCTCGGGATCCCGGTCGTCGACCACTGGTGGCAGACCGAGACCGGCTGGGCCATAGCAGCCAATCTGCGTGGGCTCCAACCCATGCCGATCAAGGCCGGCTCGCCGACCGTGCCGGTACCGGGGTACCGCGTCGGCGTCGTCGACGCCGAGGGCGCCGCGGTCGCGCCCGGCACCGAGGGCAACATCGTCATCGAACTCCCGCTGCCGCCGGGAACCCTCGCCGGATTGTGGCGCGACGAAGAGCGTTACCGCAGTTCCTATCTCAAGGCCTTCCCCGGGTACTACCTGACCGGCGACTCCGGATACGTCGACGCCGACGGCTACGTGTTCGTCCTCGGCCGCTCCGATGACGTCATCAACGTCGCCGGACACCGGATGTCCACCGGCAGTATCGAGGCGGTCGTCGCCGCGCATCCGGCGGTCGCCGAATGCGCGGTCATCGGCATTCACGACGACCTCAAGGGGCAGCGGCCGAGCGGGTACGTGGTCCTCAAGTCGGGAGTCGAGATCGAGCCCGACACCCTGCGCGCCGAGCTGGTCGCCATGGTGCGCAACGAGATCGGGGCCGTCGCGACCTTCCGCGACGTCACCGTGGTACCGGCGCTGCCGAAGACCCGCTCGGGCAAGATCCTGCGAAAGACCATGCGCCAGATCGCCGATCACGAGGACTACACGGTGCCCTCGACCATCGAGGACCCGGACGTGTTGGCGGCGTTGGCGCGTCAGCTCGGTGGCTGAGCCCCTGGGTCGTTCGGCGTCCGGGTGCGGTGAGGTTGGGCTAGGGTGAGCGGGTGGCTCCCGACAGCGCCCGCCCGCCACTGTTCATCTGGAACTGGCTGCCGGCCGTGGCCGCACTCGTGGCGGGTATCCCGGCGATCGTCGTGACGGCACTGGTCGACGTGGGCGCCGGCGCTGCCCTGGCGGTCGGCATGATCCCGGCGCTGGTGGTGGGCGTACCGCATGCCCGACGCTCCCGGCTCGTGATCGTGGCAGCCGGACCGGTTCTCGGGGTCCCGATCATCCTCGGTTCCGCTGTCGCTCCCTTCCCGGTCCTCGCCGTGGCGGTGATGGCGGTGTTGCCGGTGCTGGCCGTGTGGTCGGCGCCCGCACTGCGACGTCCGCGACTGTCGATGCTGCTGACGATCATGGCGCCACCGCTGATCGGGGTGGGCCTGAGCTCCGACGGTGTGGCCGTCGGCCTGCGGATCACCGGACTGTTCCTCCTCGGTGGCCTCGCCGCGTTCGTCGTCGCCGTCGTCATCCCGGAACGCTTCGTCCCGGACGCGCCCGGCGGTGGGCCGGGTCCGCGGGTGCCGGGAATGCAGTATGGCCTGCTCGTCGGTGTGGTGGGGGCGATCACCGCGGGCATCGGATTCGCCTTCGGCTTCGATCACGTCGGATGGGCTTGCGCGGCAGCGCTTCTGGTCATGAGGCCGGATCCGGATCTGCAACTGTGGCGGACCGCCGGACGGTTCGTGTCGGTGGTGACCGGTGGTGCGGTCGCCGTCGTACTCGCCGACCATGCACCCGCCTGGTTGATCGCGATCGTGGTCGGGGTGGTCCTCGCCGCGGCGGCGGGCACGCGCGGCAGCCGATGGTACGTCCTGCCGACCTTCACCACCTTTCTGGTCATCCTCATGCTCGGCGCGGCGACCACCGGAACCGCACCCGGACGCTTCGGTGAGCGCGTCGGCGAGACGCTTCTCGGCCTCGCGGTCGCGGCGGTGGTCGGTGTGGGTGTTCCGCTCTTGCGCCGACGCCTGCACCCGGATTCGACGGACGTCGAGTAGCATCGGCCGCGGGTGATGGATCTCGCCCGGGCCGCACCGGCCCGAACCGCCGACAAGGCTGATGGCTCCTGTTCCGATTGCCGGAAAGGAGTTCTGTCATGGGCGCACCTCCGCACCCCGAGCCGACCTCGAATCCACCAGTTCCTCGTCCCGTCGACCCCGACAGCCCGGCTCCACGGCCCCTGCACCTGCAGCCGGGAGCGCTCGCGCTGGTCTTTCTCGGCGGTATTGCCGGTACCGGGATGCGGTACCTGCTCGAGGAGTTGTTCCCGGCCCACGGAACCGGTTGGCCGTGGGCGACATTCGGCATCAACCTCAGCGGTTCCCTCGTCCTGGGTGCGCTGCTCGAGGTACTCGCCCTGGCCGGGCCGGACGAGGGATGGCGACGACGCATTCGGGTGCTCGTCGGCACCGGATTCTGCGGTTCTTACACCACCTACAGCACATTCGCCCTGGAAACCGCCCACCTCGGACACCACGGCGCGCCGGGCACCGCGATCGCGTACGCAGCAGTGAGCGTGGTCGGCGGAATCCTGTGCGCCTGGGCCGGTATCGCGCTCGCCGGTGCCGCTCTACGGGGCCGGGGAGGTGAGGTCGCATGACGGTGATCGCGATCCTGCTGGCGGGTGCCCTCGGCGCGGTCGCCCGGTTCGTCGTCGACGGCAGCATCAAACGATGGCGATCGACGACGTTTCCGTGGGCCACCGTCGTCATCAACGTGACCGGGTCGTTGGTGTTGGGAATGCTCGCCGGGCTGGTGATCTCGCACGGGGCGCCGACCGGGTTGCAAGCTGTCGTCGGGACCGGATTCTGCGGCGGATACACGACATTCAGCACCGCATCGGTGGAGACGATTCGGCTCGCCCAGCAGCGGCACGGAATGCTCGCGATGGCCAACGCGGTCGGCTCGGTGGTCGCCTCGGTGACCGCATGTGCAGCCGGGCTGGCCCTGATGTGGGCGATCTGAGGAGCGCGATGAGCAACAACAACCGAAACCGCTATTCCCACAACCGAAGTTCCGACAACCGAAGTTCCCACAACCGAAATTCCGAGGACCGAGGTTCCGAGGACACTGGGCCGCTGCTCGTGGTCCCCGCCGACACCGAGGTCGGCGAACCGCAGGATTGAAGGAGTGCCCATGACCACCACCATCGACGTGCCGACGCTGTATCGGGACCTGCACCGCCACCCCGAACTCGCCTTCACCGAGACACGCACGGCCGGTATCGCCGCCGCCCACCTGCGCGCCGCGGGGTACGTGGTGGCCGAGGGGATCGGCGGAACCGGGGTCGTCGGAGTACTGACACGCGGAGCGGGCCCGACGGTTCTGTTGCGCGCCGACATGGACGCCCTGCCCGTGCAGGAACAGACCGGACTCGACTACGCCAGCACCGCGGTCGGCACCCACGCCGACGGGACGAGCACCCCGTTGATGCACGCCTGCGGCCATGACGTCCACACCAGTTGCCTGATCGGCGCGGCCTACGACCTCGCCGCCGACGCCACGTGGCGCGGATGTCTGATGCTGGTGTTCCAACCCGCAGAAGAGCTCGGCAGCGGGGCGCGCGCCATGGTCGACGACGACCTCTTCGGCCGGTTCGGCACGCCGGATGTGGTTCTCGGACAACATGTCGCGCCGCTACCGGCCGGGCTGCTCGGTGTCCACGACGGGGTCTCGTTTGCCGCGGCCGACAGCGTGTCGGTGGTGTTGCACGGCGTCGGTGGGCACGGCTCACGTCCGGAGACGACGATCGACCCGGTCGTCATGGCGTCCTCTTTGGTCATGCGTCTGCAGACCATCGTGTCGAGGACCCTGCCGCCCACGGAGACCGCGGTGGTGACGGTCGGATCGCTGCACGCGGGCACAGCTCCCAACATCATCGCCGACCGCGCCGAACTCGCGGTGAGCGTACGCAGTTTCGACCCGGACGTACGCGAGACCGTCCTCGAACGCATTCGCGTTCTCGCGCAAGCGGAGACGATGGCTGCCGGCGGCCGTCGTGACCCGGAGATCCGGATCGCCGAGTCGTTCCCGGCGCTGGTCAACGATCCCGGCGCGTGTGACACGGTACGGAAGGCATTCTCGCACGTGCCCGGGGTGATGGTGGTCGATCCCGGGGTGGTGACCGGCAGCGAGGACGTCGGTCACTTCGCCCACGCGGCCGACGCGCCCTGTGCGTACTGGCTGTTGGGCGGCGCCGATCCGGCGTTGTTCGCCGGTGCCGGCAGCGTCGAGGAGATCGCGGCGGTGGTCGCCGGGCTGCCGTCCAATCACTCGCCGCAATTCGCACCGGTGATCCAACCGACCCTCTCGCACGGGGTCAGCGCACTCGTCGCCGCGGCCCTCGCATGGCTGCGGCCCACCACCTGACCGCCGCCAGTTGCGGGAGCCGCAGACCAGGAACCCGCGAGGCAGAAACCGCTGGGCAGTCGAGAGGCGATCTGGGAGCATGGCGGCATGGAGATCACCACCGAAGAACAGTTGCGCGCGATCGTCGGTCATCCCATCGAGATGGTGGTCAAGAAGGTCAAGTCCGCGCTCGAGCCGGTGCACGTCGAGTGGCTGGCAGCCTCGCCGATGCTGTTCGTGGCCACCTCCGACGAGCAGGGCCGGATGGACGTCTCACCCAAGGGTGATCCGCCCGGCAAGGTGGTGCACGTCCTCGACGAGCACACCATCGTCATCCCCGAACGTCCCGGCAACAAACGCGTCGACGGTTACCTCAACATCCTGCGCAATCCGCACGTGGGAACCATCGCCATCATCCCGGGACGCGGGGACACGTTGCGGGTCAACGGAACCGCACGCATCGTCGATGGCGCCGACGACGACAGCGGGGGCACATATTTCGATGAGCTCGCCGTCAAGGGCCGCCGACCGATCCTGGCGCTGGAGGTCACCGTGGAGGAGGTGTTCTTTCACTGCGCCAAGGCTTTCCTGCGGTCGGATCTGTGGCGGCCGGAGACGTGGCATCCCGACGACCTGCCGAGCACCGCGCAGATGACCAAGAAACTCATGCCCGAACTCGACGAGGTGGCCCTGCAGGAGCGCTATGCCGAGAGCAACTACCGGAAGTTGTTGTACTGAAGTTGTTGTACTGAGCGCATTCCCGGGATTCTTCACCGGTATCCGGGAGCACGGGGTGTGCGGTCCGAGCGCGCGGTGCGCAGCAGTGGCAGAGCCCGATAGGGCACGATCTCCGACAGCACGACGATGCTGATGGAGCGCGCGACCGACGGTGACCGGCCGATCTCGAGCAAGGTCTCCTGCAAATCCTTGTGCGAGGCGGCCGCGACCCGGCACAGCACATCACTGGCACCGGTGGTGGCGAACGCCTCGAGTACACCGGGAATCGCCGACAATGCCGCGGTGACGGTACTCAGCTCACCCTGCACCGTTTCGAGCTGGACGAAGCACTGGACGTCGAAACCGGCGGCCGCGACATCGAGATGCGGGTGATATCCGGCGATGATCCCGGCGTCCTCGAGCTTCGCCAGGCGGGACTGCACGGTGGCGCGCGCCACCCGGATTCGCCGCGACGTTTCGAGAACCCCGATCTGCGGGTCCCGATGCAGCGACTCGAGCAGCGCGAAATCGATGTCGTCGAGCTGAACTCCGTCCATTGCGTGCCCTTCCAGCTGGTCGAGATGACCAGTTGCGGCCAGTCTAGGGGTCGTCGACCGCTCAGGCGGTGGTTCGCATGAGGTAGCGCCAGGGCGTGATCTCGGTGCTCAGCGGCATCGGCACGACGACCACCGTCGGCACATCGCGGCCCGCGGCGGCGGTGATCGCCGCTTCGAGCTCCTCCGGTGACTCGGCCCGAACCCCTTGTGCGCCATACGCGGTGGCGACGGCGGCGAAATCGGGATTGTGCAGATCCGCGCCGACGGGATGGCCGTAGCGGCGGATCTGATCGGCCTTGACGTTGCCGAAGGCCGCGTTGTCGAAGACGACCACCACGACGCCGAGCCGATACTGGACCGCGGTGGCCAGCTCGGCGATCGCGAACTGGAAGCCACCGTCGCCGGTCACCGAGACGACCACGGAATCACGATGGGCCGCCTTGACTCCCAAAGCCGTGGGAAAGCCGTACCCCAGGGTGCTCTGGTGCCCGGTGGTGATGAAGTGGCGGGGCGCGCCGACCGGGAAGCCGAAGCACGCGGCGAAACCCATCTGCGACACCTCGTCGACGAGATAACCGTCGGTGGGTACCGCTCGCCGGATCGCCGCGAGATGATCGGCGTGTGGCTGCAGCCACTCGGTGATCTCACTGCGCGTCCGGCGTTTGATCGCGGCGAATTCGTTTGTGCGGTCGGCTCGTTGCCGTCTGCGGGCATTCAGGCGGTCGACCAGATCGGCGGTCGCGTCCCGGGCGTCGGCGGTGATCGCCACCGTCGGATGCAGCCGGGTGTGGACGGCCGGGTCGATGTCGATGACCACGCGGGGAACGTCGACGTCCGGGGTCGGCCAGCGGAACCAGAGCAGCTCGGCGCGGGACCCGACGATGATCACCAGATCGGTGTCGGGCCAGCGGGCGAGGCCGTCGGCACAGGTGAAGCCGTAGGGTGACGAGTCGTCGACGACGCCCTTGCCGCCGCGGAAGGCCACCACCGGCGCGCCACAGGTCTCGGCCAGCGCCCGTACCTGCGGGCCGGCCTCCCGGGCGCCGCCACCGACGAGGATCATCGGCGCGCGTGCCGTGGCGATGAGTGCGGCTGCGGCGTCGATGTCGCGCGAATCGACTGCAGGACGGGAGATCTCGAGCGGCGCCACATCGTCGACGCGTACCTGCCGGGGTAGCACGTCCCACGGTGTGGCGATTGCCGTCGGGCCCGGCCGGCCCTGGAGCGCTGTCCGAATCGATTCCGCCAGAACGGTTGCGGCGTTCTCGGGATCGAGCAGCAGCTCGGCGTGTTTGGTGACGCCGCGCAGGGTGGCGAGTTGATCGGGCATCTCGTGGACGTGGCCGAAACCCCGTCCGAGGTAGTCCGAGGGGATCTCGCCGGTGAGGGCGAGTACCGGTGTGCTGGTGCCCATCGCGGTGAGCAGGCCGGCCGAGGCGTTGAGGATTCCGGGCCCGGGCACCACCGAGCACACCCCGAGGCGTCCGGTGGACTGTGCATACCCCAATGCCATGTAGGCGCAGGTCTGCTCGTGACGCGGCGTGATCAGGTCGATGGTGTCCGAGGCGTTGCCGAGTGCCTCGAACAACGGGTAGGTCTGGACCCCGGGGATGCCGAACACTGTGTCGACGCCGTGTGCGACGAGCCCGTCGACGAGTACCTCCGCAGTGGTGCGCGGGGTGGCGATCGGGTGTCGCGTCTCGGTGATCGGGTGGCTGCTCGGTGCGGTGATGGTCATCGGTGGCGTCCTTCCGCTCGAACCCTGATGCGCTGGAGACAGATGTGCTGCAGACAGATGTGCTGCAGACAACGGTGTGTTCGAGGTAACAACGCCACGTGGAGGCGGTCAACAGTGGTGGCGACAACTGGCGATCCTGTGCAGATCGAGCAGCATCACCGCCTCTGATCTATACAACCTGCCGGGTCCCGGGCGGGCATGCTCATCGATGCTGCGCCGACAACGCGAACGAGGGATCGTAGAGGTCGGTGGGTGTTCCGGTGATGAGGTCGGCGGCGATCTGCCCGTAGACGGGGGCGAACTTGAAACCACGCCCGGAGAACGCGGTGAGCAGCAGCATCCCGGTGTCGGCGTCGAGATCCACCAGCGGTAGATCGCCGGGAGTACACAGCTCGTGGTGCATCGAGTACTTCACCGGTTCGGGATTGAGGTCGGGAAGGAAGTTCGCGGCCCAACTGCCGATCCGGGTGAGGTCGGCGCGACTGAACTCGGGCACCTCGTCGGGGGAGCCGATGGCGGGCCAGAGGGGCTCGGTCGCGACCTTGATGCTGTACGAGTCGTGGCTGGGGGTGCCGTAGAGGTGTACCCCGTCCTCGTCGCGGATGAAGACCGGGAAGCGCTCCGGGGTGAACATCTGCGGGTGGCGGGGCATGAACCAGGTCAGCGACAGCGGGATGATCGAGAGGAATCCCTTGAGATCCGGGCGCAGGCGGGTCGTCCACGATCCGGTCGCCACGACGACCTTGTCGCAGGCGATCGTGCCGTGATCGGTGATGATCTGCAGACGTCCGCCCGCCTCATCGAAGTCGATCACCTCGGTGTTCGTGAGTACCTGCGCACCATGGGATTTCGCGGTCTCCACGGCGGCCATCACGCTCGCTTCCGGATAGAGGCTGCCGGCGCGGTGATCGAGGACGGCGACGGTGTGGTCGTCGACGCGGTGTTGCGGGTAGCGCGAGCGCAGTGCGGCCGCGTCGAGGATCTCGTGCGGGAGGTCGAACTGTTCGGCCGACGCGATCGACTTGAGCAGTCCGCCGGAGCCCGCGTCGCCGATCTGCAGGGCGCCGCACTCGTCGTAGAGGTGCCGGCCCGAGTCGTGCTCCAACTCGAACCACAGCTCACGCGCGCGGGCGAGCATCGGGACGAAGCGCGGACCCTCGTGCACGGCCGATCGGAACAGGCGTGAATCACCGGCATACGAGCCGCGGGCGTGCCCGATCCCGAATTGTTCGACGCCGATGGTGCGTACGCCTCGTTTGGCCAACTGCCACAGCGCCATTGATCCTGCCGAACCCAGGCCGATGACGACGACGTCGGTCTCCATGATGTGAATGTCCTTCGGGTAGAGGATGACTCAGGCCAGGGCCGGTGAGTCCCAGAGGTTGAGGATGGTGCCGATGCCCTTGGCGACGGCGTTGCGATAGATGACGGTGCCCCAGGCGACATCCTCGACGGGCATCCCGCCGACCGAGAACACGACGATCTCGTCGTCGGAGCGGCGCCCGACGGCGTCGCCTGCGGCGACGGCACCGAGATCCACGAGGTCGTCGGCGGCCATTGCACCGTCATGGATCATGTCCATGAACTTGCATCCGATGATCGGGATCGTGTGGTGCGACGGGTGCCCGGTCTCCTCGGCCCATGCTTCGTAGAGGCGCACGTTGTCGACCACCTTGCGGACATCGGGTGTCTGCATGCCGGCGTCGATGTTGCAGGGGGCGGGCATGCTCAGGAAAGCCCCCGGTTTCACGTCCTCGCGGCGGATCGTGGGATAGGTGGCGGGATCGCCGGTGACCCCGGTCGTGCAGAAGGTGACGATGTCGGAATCGTGGACGGCCTCGCCGAGCGTCTCGACCTCCAGAATCGTGGTGATCTGCGGGAATTCGTCGCGCACCCAGGCGGTGAAGGCGTCGATACTGCTCCGGCTGCGGCCCTTGATCTTGAGGGTGTCGATCATCGGGCAGGTGGCGACGAACGCCGACAACGACGTGCGGGCCATCACTCCGGGACCGACGATGCCGACCACCCGCGAGTCCGGGCGCGCCAGGTGGCGCGCGCCGACTCCGGGGACCGCGCCGGTCCGATACGCCGACAACAGGTTCGCCGACATCAGCGCCAGCGGCGCGCCGGTGTCGGTGTCATTGAGCATGAACATCAGGATCGAGCGCGGTAATCCCTTGTCGCGGTTGGCGACATTGGAGCCGTACCACTTCATGCCGCTGGTGCCGAAGCTGCCGCCGAGGTAGGCGGGCATCGCCATGAACCGGCGGTCGGCGGTGTTGGCGGGCATGCCCTCGAACGGCGACTCGTCAGGGAAGGTGATCATCGCACCGTGCGAGTCGCTGTTGGGTCCGGCCATGCGGTAATCACCCTTGTGTAGCAACACGAAGGTCTCCTCCATGGCGTCGACGCACGCGGGCATGTCGGTGACGCCTGCGGCGATCATGTCGGGTTCGGAGAGATAGCGGAAGTCGATCCGGGTGAGCATCGGGCGGTCCTCGGTGGTGATCTGGTGCAGGGCAGGGGGTTTCGACACGATCGGTGTTGTCGCCGTCGCGTCCGTGGTGGCTGTCTCACTCACGGTGACGTCCCATCTCGGCGTAGAGCTGCGGTGAGCGTGAGCGGAGCACCAGCGAGGCGCCCGCCCCGAGCACCGCGGCGACGAGCAGCAGGGCCGGGAGCAGCCAGACGAGGATTCCGCCCGAACTGATGAGCAGCCCGAAGTTGGCGATCGCGTACCACAGGATCGCGATCAGGGCGATACCGGCCACCAGCGGAGCGACCAAGGTGCGCAACAGGTTCCGTTCGAGGTCGCGGTGGCGCAGGAAGAAGGCGACCACGGCCAACGACGATGCGGCCATCAAGGCGATCACGCCAAGCGTGCCGAGGTTGGTCAGCCAGGTGAACAGTGCGAGCACCGGATCTTGACCGGCGAGGGCGAAGATCGCGACCACGATCACCGCGACGGTGGTCTGGGCCACCGACCCGACGTGCGGGCTCTGGTGGGTGCGGTGGGTGCGACCGGCCTGCTCGGGCAGCAGTCCCTCGCGTCCGAGGGCGTAGGTGTAGCGGGCGACGGCGTTGTGGAAGGCCAGCACCGCGGCGAACACGCTGGTGATGAACAGTAGTCGCATGATGGTGGTGAACCAGGACCCGATGTAGGAGTTCGAGAGATCGAACAGGAAGGTCGTCGGGTCGGCGAGTTTCGCGATGTAGTCGGGGATGTTGCCCACGCCCGCGCCGTTGACCATCAGGAAGGTGACGGCGGTGTAGACCACGCCGATGGTGATCACGGCGAGGAACGTCGCGCGCGGCACCGTGCGCTTGGGGTCCTTGGCTTCTTCGCTGTAGATGGCGGTGGCCTCGAATCCGACGAAGGATGCGAAGCAGAACAGCAGGGCGATCGGTAGTGAGCCGGAGGTGAGGGCGCTCGGCGTCAGCGGGGTGACGCTCAGCGACGTCGTCCCGAAATCGCCGCCCTTGACCGCGATGACGATCGCCAGCACGATCACCACCAGGAATTCCGCGGCCACCAGCACCGAGAGCACCTTCACCGACAGATCGATCTGGCGATAGCCGAGGACTGCGACGATGGCGATGCCGATCAGGACGAACACCCACCAGTCGATGGACACCCCGAATTCGTCGCTGACGAATCCGGTGACCGCGGCGCCGAACAGACCCCACAGGCCGATCTGCATCGCGTTGTAACTGAGCAGCGCGAGATAGGCTGCCGCCCCACCGAATTGCTGGCGCAGGCCGCGGGTCACGTAGGAGTAGAACGCGCCGGTGCTGGTGTGGTGGCGGGCCATGGTGGTGTAGCCGACGGCGAAGACGAGCAGGGTGAGTACGGCGACGATGTAGGCGCCGGGCACGCCGGGGCCGTTGCCCAGCAGCATGGCCACGGGCGCACCGCCGGCCATCGCGGTCAGCGGTGCCGCGGCGGAGATCACGAAGAACGTGACCCCGAAGACGCCGAGGCTGCCGCGCCGGAGTTGATGTTGTTCTCGGGTGGATGTGGTGGAGGTCGCGGCGGGGCTCGGCGCCGGATGGTCGGTGGTCATGGGAACTCCAGGGAGATCGGGTGGGGGATGGATGGTCAGCCGTGACAGGAGGCGCGTGAGGCGGGGACGTCGAGGGTGGGGTTGCGGTCGAAGAAGCCGACCGGTTTGAGGGTGAAGCCGGTGTAGTCGACGGGCATGATGGGCCAGTCCTCCGGGCGCGGATAATGCGTGAGACCGAAGGTGTGCCACACGACGATGTCGGTGTTCTCGACGCTGCGATCACCGTGCACGAAGGCGGGTAGACCCGAGCCCCCGGGGTGCTGGTTCACCAGATCGCCTGCGGCATAGAGCTCGTCGGCGTCGAAGGGTGTCACCCACAGGTGTTTGGTCGCGAATGCGGCGCGACGGGCGATCGACGATCCGTCGTCGGCCAGCAGGGTCTGGCGGCCCTCCGGGAGCAACGCATAGGCGACCGGATGGCCGAGCCGGTTCCGCATCCCGAGGTTGGTGACGTGCCAGACCCGGCCGACGGTGTTGTCGGCGTCACGTTGCGCCTCGGATTCGGTGCGCAGCAACGTCTTCGACAGGGTGAAGGCGTTGCCGTGCGGATTGCCGTCTCCCATCGGGACCCGGACGCTCTGCAGTTCCTCGACACTGTTGGCATCGCCGTCGACCATCATGTCGAGCCGGGCGCTGAACAGGTGCTGGTGATACGGAGCGCCGAGTCCGGGGGCGATCTGCGAGGAGTACGGGTACTCGTCGCCGGGGTAGGCGGAGGTGAACACGATTCCCGTTGCCTTGACCTCGAATTGGATGGTCCCGTCGAGGTAGAGGTACCAGAAGAAGCCGTAGTCGTAATTGCCGATGGTGGTGAAGAACGAGATCACCAGACGCCGCTGTCTGCGGGTCTCGTGGGAGCCGGCCCACAGATCGGTGTGCTTCCAGAGTATGCCGTAATCCTCCTCGTGCATGCACACCGCGTTGCGCAGCGTGTGCGGGGCGCCGCTCTCGTCGGCGATGACCGCATCGAAGTAGGTGATGTCGCCGACGCAGTCACAGCCGAGTTCGAGGGCATTGGCGTAACGCCCGACGAGATATTCGCCGGTGTCGAAATAGTTCTGCCACGAACGCACCGGCGACGGATCGCCGTAGGGCACAACCATCTCCGCGATCGACGCGCGGTGGATGATCGGACGCACCCGACCGCCGTCGGTGAAGCCGATCTGATGCAGGACGAGACCTTCGCGGGCGTCGAAACCGACTCGCAGACTCCACTTCTCCCACTCGACGAGATTGCCGGTCACGGCGAAGCTCGGACCCTGCGGTTGGGTGATGGCGATGGGCTTCTGTGTCGTGCGCAACGGGCCGGTGACCTCGGGATCGGCGAAGTTGCCGGACTCTTGCGGGATCGGCACCACGCCCAGGTCGAGGATCTGCAGGACCTCTCGTGCGGTGACGTCGACGAAGGCGACCAGCCCGTCGATCGGATGTGCCCACGGGTGGTCGGCGGGCTCGGGCTGCCAGAAGGCCAGCCCGCGCAGGATGCGGCGGCCCTCCTCGCCCGGATAGTCGAAGACGCCCGCCGAGAGGGGTGCGACGCGGACCTGCGCCACATCGAGGTCGCGGGCGGCGAGTGCCGCCAGCCATCGCTCGTCGGTGGCGAGGACCTCCTCGACGAGCCCGAACTCCTCGTCGAGCACGGGCACCTGACCATCCACGGCGGTGTCGAGTACGCGGTGCGACACCACCTCTCGGTCGGTGACGTCGACGACGGCGTCAAGGGATTCGGACGTGGTGGGGTCGAGCAGCAGCGCTCGGAAGCGTCGGTGCGCCGAGGCGGGCGCGTCGCGATAGAGCTGTGCCTTCGCGGGTTCGACGAGCCCGACATAGGCGAAGCGGCTCGTATCGGTGACGAGTCCGGCCGCCCTCAGGATCGCGGTGACGTCGTCGATCTCCGCGGCGGTGGGCATGGACAGGGGATGGTCCACGGTGTCAGGACTGACGGCCATCGGTGTCTCCGTTCAAGATGGTGTGCCGCAACCGGAATCGTTTTTCCTACGGTTGTAGGAAATAGTAGGCACGAGTTGTTTCCGGTGTGTGCGTTTCGTGTTACGTACCCTGTAACGGGCGTGGATCCGGCGCGGGATGCGCCGAACGAGGCGGACGGTGGTGAGGCCACCAGGAGGTGAGGGCGGACGTGCCCAAGGTGGTCGATCACGACGAGCGGCGCCGGGAGATCATCGCCGTGGTGTGGCGGTTGATCGCGACCCGGGGGATCAGCGCGGTGAGCATGCGCATGATCGCCGAGGAGGCCGGCTACGCGAACGGGGTACTGGGCTATTACTTCGCGAACAAGGACGAGGTGATCCGGCGGGCCTACGAGCACGTCTCGCTGGCCACCAACGATCGCGTGGCACGGTTGATGGGCGACGCGCGGGGTCTCGACGCGCTACGCATCCTGTGCGGCGAGATCATGCCCCGCACCGAGGAGGCCCTGCTCGAGGCGCGGATCGCCACGACGCTGTGGGAGCACGCCATGTACGACCCGGTGATGAAGCAGGTCAACGCCGAGTCGTGGCAGACGTGGCGCACGCAGATGGTCGGGTTTCTCGACCAGGCGGTGTCCGACGGCGAACTGGCGTCGGCGGACACCGCACTGGCCGCCGATACCCTGCTGACCCTGTTGATGGGGATGCAGGTGATGGCCGTGCTCGCACCCGAGTCGTTGCCGCCCGCCCGGCAGGACGAGATGTTCGAGCGATGGCTCGAGGAGTTGCGCACTGCTGGGTAGGCGGCGGACATGTCAGGCGAACGGGTGGGCGCCGGCGCCGAGTGGGCAGGCGGCATCGGTATCGGCGAGGGTGGTCACACCGACTCCTTGGCACGAGCGGATGTGTTGGCGGGCAGCAGGTTGCGGGCGAAGAACCCCGCGAGCTCCGTACGGGCGGAGAGCGGGAGAACGTGCGCGACATACTGATCCGGGCGCACCACGACGACGGCTCCGCGACGGTCGATGCCGCGCTCGGCGAAGATGTCGACGTGCGGGTCGGTCGCGTAGACCTTCTCGTAGTCGGTGATCTGGAACGGTCCCACCTTGGGCAGGAAGATCTTCGGCACCGCGTTGAGGTCGACGCGGGTGTGATCGTGCTGGTAGATCACCTTGACGTCGAACACCGAGTCGAGGTCGGTGCCGGCGGGGGTATGACGCACCACCGGTGACTCCGGATCGGTGGCCAGCCAGGTGGCCCAGTCGTCGAGAGCCGAGACATCGGGTGCGGCGTTGTTCATGCCGGCGGACGGATCGGCGGCGAACGCATAGATCCGCCAACGTCCGTCAGCTCGGTGGTGATGGCCCAGCTGGACCGGATTGGCATCGCCGACGCGGACCACGGGCGCGGATTTGAACCGTTTGCCGATCGGGTAGCCGGTCGCCAGATCCTGGTGGGTGGCATCGGCGATGATCATCGACGGCGCGTACTGCGTCATGAAACCGGCCGGGAATTCGGCGGTCTTGACGTAGAAGTCCTCCAGCTCCGACGGTGAGTCGAACTCCTCGGGACGTTTGGCCATCATCGACGACCATTCGCGGTCGAAATCGATCAGGTTCTGCGCAATCACCTGACGCTCGGCGGAATACGTGCTCAGCAGTTCCTCCGGCGCACGACCGGAGAGCACGTGACCGAGCTTCCAACCGATGTTGAAGCCGTCCTGCATCGAGACGTTCATGCCCTGTCCCGCCTTGGCGCTGTGGGTGTGGCACGCATCGCCGGTGATGAACACCCGCGGGGTGCGGGTGCCGGCCTGCTCGATGTCGACGTCGTCGAACCGATCGGTGACCCGGTGACCGACCTCGTAGACACTGTGCCAGGCAACGTTTTTCACGTCGAGGGTGTAGGGATGCAGGATCTCGTTGGCCTGCCGGATGATCTCGGTGATGCTCGTCGTGCGGATCCTGCCGTTGTCGTCGGCGGGGACCTCGCCGAGATCGACGTACATGCGGAACAGGAAACCGCCCTCGCGGGGGATGTGCAGGATGGACCCGCCGGAGCCGGACTGGATCGCGCACTTGGTACGGATGTCGGGGAAGTCGGTGTCGGCCAGCACGTCCATCACACCCCAGGCGTGAAAGGCCTTGTCGCCGTGTGGTGTGCAGCCGATCGCGTCACGGACGCGGCTGTGCGCGCCGTCGGAACCGACGACGTACTTCGCGCGCACCGTGCGCGTCTGGCCGTCTTGTTCGCCCGCGGTGTGGCGCAGGGTCACCGTCACCGGGTACTGCGCGCCCTGGGTGATCTCGAGGCCGACGAACTCGTAGCCGAAGTCGGGCGTCATCCGGGTCGGCGCGTTGACCATCGACTCGGCGAAGTAGTCCAGGACTCGGGCCTGATTGACGATCAGGTGTGGGAACTCCGAGATGCCGGCGGCATCGTCGGGGGTGCGCGCGGCGCGCACGATTCGTGACGGGTCGTTGGGATCGGGCTTCCAGAACGCCATCTCGGTGATCCGGTAGGCCTCGGCGATGATCGACTCGGCGAAACCGAACGCCTGGAAGGTCTCCACGCTGCGCGCCTGGATACCGTCGGCCTGCCCGATCGCCAGTCGTCCCGGCCTGCGTTCGACGATGCGGGTGGTGACGTCGGGGAACTGGGCGAGTTGCGCGGCGGTGATCATGCCGGCGGGACCGGTGCCGACGATGAGGACGTCGACCTCATCGGGGAGTTCGTCGGGCCGGTCGAGGCCGGTCCCCGCGGCGGGTTGGACCCGCGGGTCGGTGGACACATAGCCGTGGTGATGGAACTGCATTGTCTAGGCCCTCGCCATTCCTCGGATGGGACTGATGGATTGTTGTGCTTCGTGGGCGGGGCCGAGCGGGATTCCGGTACGGTCCCGAAGCGTCAGTGTGGCAACAAGACTGATGGCGGCCATGATCGCGAGGTAGATGACGATCGAGGTCGTGGTGCCGGTGGCGCGCATGAGTGCCGCGGCGATCGTGGGCGCGAACGCACCACCGATGATGGCGCCGATCGCGTAGGAGATCGAGACGCCGGAGAACCGGATCGACGCCGGGAAGAGCTCGGCGTAGAGGGCGGCCTGGGGACCGTAGGTGAAGCCGAGGCCGACGGTCAGCAGGGCCAGGCCGCAGAACATCAGCCACACGTTGCCCGTGTCGACGAGCGGGAACAGTGGGAGCAGCGCCGCCAGCAGCAGGACCCAGCCGATCAGGTAGGTGGAGCGGCGGCCGATGCGATCACTGACGCGAGCCCCGATCAGGGTGAACAGCAGCCAGGTGGCCGCCGACCCGGCGACCGCGAGCAGCACCGGACCGCGCGACAGGCCGACCGGACCGTCGGGATTGGTGGCATAACTCTGCAGGTATCCGCCGGTGGTCATGTACCCGACGGCGCTGTTGCCGGCGAAGACGAGTGCGGCGACGAGCACCAGTCCGGCGTGCTTGCGGAACAGCTCGACGATCGGGGTCTTGGTCTCCTCCCGGCGTTCGGCGATTTCGAGGAACACCGGACTCTCCTCGACGCGGCGACGGATGAAGTGACCGATGAGGATCAGGACGAACGACAGCAGGAACGGGATGCGCCACCCCCACGTCTCGAAAGAGTCGCCGGGGGCGAGGACGGCCATCAGGGCCATCACTCCGGAGGCCAGCAGCATGCCCAGCGGCACCCCGACCTGCGGGGAGGCGCCGAAGACACCGCGTTTGCGGTCCGGGGCGTGCTCGACGGCCATCAACACCGCACCGCCCCATTCGCCGCCGGCCGAGATGCCCTGCAGGATGCGCAGGGTGATCAGCAGGATCGGTGCCGCGATGCCGATGGCGGCGTAGGTGGGCAGAAGCCCGACCAGGGTGGTTGCCACGCCCATCAGGGCCAGGGTCACCATCAGGACCACGCGCCGACCGTAGCGGTCACCGTAGTGTCCGGCCAGGAATGCACCGAGCGGGCGGAACAGGAAGCTGATGCCGACCGTAAGGAACGACAGGATGGTCGCGACCCCGGGGCCTGCGGGCTTGAAGAACAATTCGCCGAAGACCAGGCCCGCGGCCACCGCGTAGACGAAGAAGTCGTACCACTCGACGGTGGTGCCGACGACGGTGGCGAAAACCACTCGGCGACGATCCTTTTCGGTCACCACCACGGCCGGTGATGCGGTTCGGGGAGGGGCGTTCATGGGGGCTCCTTCTGGGTCGCGCCCGGTGCGGGCAATCCCTTGGTGGCGAGGGGCCGAGTGGGGGCCTCGTCGCCGGAGGTTCTGGTGGCCGGGGCCACGGTCTCGAGTCGCTGCGATCTGGATCACTTGCGCTCTGTGTCTCAGACCATATACGATCTCGTATATCGCTCGCAAGATACGTTTTCATATACGATCCTGCCGACGGAGAGGACATCCGTGACGACCGACCAACATCAGCAGGCGAACCGGGACGGTTCCGCAGCATCGGTGGCCGTGCCCGCGATCGGCACGCCCGGCAAGATCATCGCGGTCCATCTCAGCTACACCTCGCGTGCGCAGCAGCGCGGGCGGCGACCGGCACAGCCGTCGTACTTCTTCAAGCCCTCGAGTTCGGTGGCGGCGACCGGCGGTACCGTCGAGCGACCACTCGGCACCGAGTTGCTCGCCTTCGAAGGGGAGGTGGCTCTGGTCATCGGAACCCCGGCCCGCCGGGTCGGCCTCGCGCAGGCGTGGGATCACGTCGCCGCCGTCACCGCCGCCAACGACCTCGGACTCTACGACCTGCGGGCGGCCGACAAGGGCTCCAACGTGCGGTCCAAGGGTGGCGACGGATTCACCCCGCTCGGCCCGGACCTCATCGACGCCCGCGCGGTGGACCCGAACGCGATCCGCATTCGTACCTGGGTGAACGGTCGCCTGGCGCAAGATGATTCGACGGCGGGAATGTTCTTCTCGCCGGCCCAGATCGTCGCCGATCTCTCGCAGCATTTCACCCTCGAACGCGGCGATGTGATCCTCACCGGCACCCCGGCCGGCTCCTCGGTCATCGGTCCCGGAGATGTCGTCGAGGTCGAGGTCGACGTTCCCGGCGGGCCGACCTCCGGTCGGCTCGTCACCACAGTGGTGCAGGGCGACAACGGATTCGACGCCGACCTCGGGTCGCTGCCGGCCGTCGACGACACCCAGCGCGCCGAGGCGTGGGGCTCGGCGCAGGCGGCCGGACTACCGGCACCCGCCGGGCCGGTCCTCACCGACGAGTTGCGCGAGAAACTGACGCGAGTGCCGGTCGCCGGTCTGTCCGGACAACTACGCAAGCGCGGCCTCAACAACGTCTCCATCGACGGCGTGCGCGCGCAGACCCGAGGAACCAAGATCGTCGGCACCGCCAAGACCCTGCGCTTCGTGCCCAACCGTGAAGACCTGTTCGACTCCCACGGCGGAGGATACAACGCGCAGAAACAGACCTTCGACGCCGTCGGCCCGGGTGAGGTGATCGTCATCGAGGCGCGCGGCGAGACCGGATCGGGCACCCTCGGTGACATCCTGGCGATCCGCGCGAAAACCCTTGGCGCCGAGGGCATCGTCACCGACGGCGGGGTACGCGACTACGCCGCGGTCGCCGAGATCGGTCTACCGGTGTTCACCGCCGGACCGCATCCGGCGGTCCTCGGCCGCAAGCACGTGCCCTGGGATCACGACCTGACCATCGCGTGCGGCGGTGCCACGATCCAACCCGGCGACATCATCGTCGGTGACGACGACGGCGTGATCGTCATCCCGCCGGCCATCGCCGCCGAGGTGGCCGACGCCGCGCTCGCCCAGGAGGAGCAGGACGCCTGGGTGGCCGAACAGGTCGCCGCCGGACACCCGGTCGACGGACTGTTCCCGCCCAACGCGCAGTGGAAAGCCCGCTATCTCGAATGGAAGGCGAATCGATGAATGAGCAACCCGGCCAGGTCAATCCGAGCCGTAGCAAGTCGCAGATCGCCTACCACTGGATCAAGGAGCGCATCGCGCGACAGGAGTACACGCCCGGCTATCGGTTGGTATTGAGCACCATCGCCAAGAGTCTGGACATGAGCGTGGTACCGGTGCGCGAGGCGATCCGCCAACTCGAGGCCGAGGGCCTGGTCACCTTCGAGACCAACGTCGGCGCCCAGGTGTCGATGGTCGACGACTCGCAGTATCGCGAGAGCATGCAGGCGTTGTCGATCCTGGAGGGTGCGGCCACCGCGCTGGCCGCCCGTCGGCTCAGCGAGGACGATCTGCGCAAGGCGCGAGACATCAACGAGCGCATGATCGAATCGCTTGGTCACTTCGATCCGGGTCTGTTCACCGCGCTGAACCAGGAGTTCCACGCGACCCTGTTCTCCAAGTGCACCAACCCGCGGATGGTCACCCTTGTCGAAGCCGAATGGGCCCGACTCGGGCACCTGCGCGCCTCGACGTTCTCCTTCGTGCCCGGCCGGGCGCAGGAGTCAGTCCGCGAACACGAGAACATCGTGCGGCTCATCGAGATCGGTGCGCCGCTCGGCGAGATCGAGAAGGTCGCGCGGCGTCACCGCGCGGCCACCCTCGACGCCTACCTGGTCCACGAACACCCCGACGAAACCCTTGGCCTGCCGGCCTTCTAGTTCTTCGACGGTCCGTAACCGGACCCCGACCCCGATCCCGACCCCCGAAACGGAGAAACCATGACGAACACGGTGAGCTCACCGGTGACCGGTCACGTCCCGGCCGATTTGCCCACGCGCATCCAACATTACATCGGCGGAGCGTTCGTCGACTCGGTCGACGGCGACACCTTCGATGTCCTCGACCCGGTGTCGAACGAGACCTATGTGCAGGCCGCTGCCGGCAAGAAGGCCGACATCGATCTGGCCGTGGCCGCCGCACGTGCCGCCTTCACCGACGGCCCGTGGCCGACGATGCTGCCGCGCGAACGTGCGCGGGTACTGCACCGGATCGCCGACATCGTCGAATCCCGTGATGCGCGGCTGGCTGAACTGGAGTCCTTCGATTCCGGGCTGCCGATCACCCAGGCCCTCGGTCAGGCCCGCCGCGCCGCGGAGAACTTCCGGTTCTTCGCCGACCTGATCGTCGCCCAGTCCGACGACACCTACAAGGTGCCCGGTAGGCAGATCAACTACGTCAATCGCAAGCCGATCGGCGTCGCCGGTCTGATCACCCCGTGGAACACCCCGTTCATGCTCGAGTCGTGGAAGCTCGGTCCCGCGCTGGCCACCGGAAACACCGTGGTGCTCAAGCCCGCCGAGTTCACACCGCTCTCGGCGTCGTTGTGGGCCGGCATCTTCGAGGAGGCAGGACTGCCGCAGGGCGTGTTCAACCTCGTCAACGGATTGGGTGAGGACGCCGGTGACGCATTGGTGAAACACCCTGAGGTGCCGTTGATCTCGTTCACCGGCGAAAGTCGCACCGGGCAGCTCATCTTCGGCAACGCGGCCCCGTACCTCAAGGGCCTGTCCATGGAACTGGGCGGTAAGAGTCCGGCGGTGGTCTTCGCCGACGCCGACCTCGACGCCGCGATCGACGCCACCATCTTCGGTGTGTTCTCCCTCAACGGTGAGCGCTGCACCGCAGGCAGTCGCATCCTCGTCGAGCGCTCGGTCTACGACGAGTTCGTGGAACGGTATGCGGCACAGGCCAAACGGGTCGTCGTCGGATATCCGCACGAGAAGACCACCGAGGTTGGTGCGCTCGTGCACCCCGAGCACTACGAGAAGGTGATGAGCTACGTCGAACTCGGCAAGTCCGAGGGACGCCTCGTCGCCGGTGGTGGTCGGCCGGAGGGCTTCGACACCGGCAACTTCGTGGCCCCCACCGTGTTCGCCGACGTCGCCCCCGATGCGCGGATCTTCCAGGAGGAGATCTTCGGTCCGGTCGTCGCGATCACCCCATTCGACTCCGACGAGGAAGCTCTCGCGCTGGCCAACGGCGTGAAATACGGTCTGGCCGCCTACATCTGGACCAATGACCTCAAGCGGGCCCACAACTTCTCGCAGGCCGTGGAGGCCGGCATGGTGTGGCTCAACTCGAACAACGTCCGCGATCTGCGCACCCCGTTCGGTGGTGTCAAGGCCTCCGGCCTCGGCCACGAGGGCGGCTACCGCTCGATTGACTTCTACACCGATCAGCAGGCCGTGCACATCACCCTCGGCAAGGTCCACAACCCGACCTTCGGCAAGCAGTAATCCCCACCGCACCAGAAGCTTTCGTTCCCGACTCCTCGATCCGCCAACCCCTCTCGACCCAGGCAAGGACGCCACCCATGACCGCTCGCGAAGAGATGACCCTGACCTCGTCGGGCTACTACGTCTCGCAGGAAGCCCCCATCCGCTCCGACAATCCCGTCTCCACCCCGCAGTCCGCGCCGCCGGACATCCTGCGGTGCGCCTACATGGAGATCGTCGTCACCGACCTGGCCGCATCGCGTCAGTTCTATGTCGACATCCTCGGGCTCTATGTCACCGAGGAGGACGACGAGGCGATCTACCTGCGCTCCACCGAGGAGTTCATCCACCACAACCTCGTGCTCCGCAAGGGTCCGGTGGCCGCGGTGGCCGTCTTCTCCTACCGGGTACGCAGTCCCGAAGACCTCGACAAGGCGGTCGCGTTCTACACCGAGATCGGTTGCCGCGTGGAACGTCGGGCGCAGGGATTCGTCAAGGGCATCGGCGACTCGGTGCGCGTGGAGGATCCGCTCGGGTTCCCGTACGAGTTCTTCTACCAGACCGATCACGTCGAGCGGATGTCGTGGCGCTACGACCTGCACTGTCCGGGCGAGCTGGTGCGTCTGGACCACTTCAACCAGGTCACCCCCGATGTGCCACGCGCGGTCCGCCACTATCAGGATCTGGGCTTCCGGGTCACCGAGGACATCCAGGACGACAAGGGCACCGTGTACGCCGCGTGGATGCGACGCAAGCCGACGGTGCACGACACCGCCGCCACCGGTGGCGACGGACCGCGGATGCATCACGTCGCCTTCGCCACCCACGAGAAGCACAACATCCTGGCGATCTGCGACAAGCTCGGCGGCTTGCGCCGCTCCGACGCGATCGAACGCGGTCCCGGCCGCCACGGTGTGTCGAATGCGTTCTACCTCTACCTGCGCGACCCGGACGGTCATCGGGTGGAGATCTACACCCAGGACTACTACACCGGCGACCCCGACAACCCCGTCGTCACCTGGGATGTCCACGACAACCAGCGCCGCGACTTCTGGGGCAACCCGGTGGTGCCGAGCTGGTACACCGACGCCTCGCTGGTGCTCGACCTCGACGGCAACCCGCAGCCGGTGCTCACCCGCACCGACGACTCGGAGATGGCGGTGACCATCGGCGCCGACGGCTTCTCCTACACCCGCAAGGATGACGAGGGACAGATGCCCGAGTGGAAGCAGGGCGAGTACAAGCTGGGTGCACAGCTCTGATGCTGTCCGCCCAGACGATCACCGAGATCGCCGACGAACTCGCTGCCGCAGAACGGGATCGGACGACGATCCCATTGCTGACCGCACGCCACCCGGAGATGACCGTCGAGGATTCCTATGCGGTGCAGAACGAGTGGCGCCGGCGCGGGATCGCCGCCGGGCGTCGTCCGGTGGGACGCAAGATCGGCCTGACGAGCAAGGTGATGCAGGTCGCCACCGGTATCACCGAACCCGACTACGGCGCGATCTTCGACGACATGGTGTTCGAGAACGGCTCGGTGATCGATCACGGCCGGTTCTCCAACGTCCGTATCGAGGTGGAGTTGGCATTCGTGCTCGGGTCGGCGCTCGACGGCTCGAACGCGACGATCTTCGACGTGCTTCGGGCCACCGAATACGTGGTGCCGGCATTGGAGATCCTCAGCTCCCGCATCGAGATGGCGGGTCGCACCATCGTCGACACCATCAGTGACAACGCCGCCATGGGCGGCATGGTCTACGGCGGAAACCCCATGAAGCCGAACGAGATCGACCTGCGGTGGGTGTCGGCGCTGCTGTATCGCAACGAGACCATCGAGGAGTCCGGTGTGGCCGCCGCTGTGCTCAACCACCCGGCCACCGGCGTGGCGTGGCTCGCCGACAAGCTTGCCGCGCATGGGGATCGGCTGGAGGCGGGGGAGATCGTGCTCGCCGGCTCGTTCACCCGTCCGATGTGGGTACATGCCGGCGACACGGTGCTCGCCGACTACGGCCGGATGGGGACGGTGACATGCCGATTCAGCTGAGGCCGACCATGCGCGAGGCGCTCGCCGCCGCCGATCGCGCGCTCTACGGCGGCTGGATCACCACCGGCTCACCGGTGGCCGCCGAGATCATGGCCGGTTCCGGCCTCGACTGGCTGCTGATCGACATGGAACACGCTCCCAACGGCCTCGAATCGGTTCTCGCACAGCTGTATGCAGTGTCAGGTTATCGGTGTACGCCGATGGTGCGGGTACCCGTGGGCGACGCCGTCGTCATCAAACAGGTTCTCGATCTCGGTGCGCAGAACATCCTCGTACCGATGGTCTCCGACGCCGGGCAGGCTCGACAGATCGCCGCCGCCGCACAGTATCCGCCCGTCGGTCGGCGCGGTGTCGGCAGTGCTCTGGCACGGTCTGCCCGGTGGAATCGGGTGCCCGACTACCTCGCCGACGGCGCCGATCACGTGTCGGTGTTCGTGCAGATCGAGAGCATCGAGGCCGTCGAGCACGCCCGAGCGATCGCCGAGACACCGGGTATCGACGGTGTGTTCGTCGGTCCGAGCGATCTCGCGGCGTCGATGGGTCTGCTCGGCGCGCAAACCCATCCCGATGTCGTCGACGCTGTGCACACGGCGTTCGACGGAGTGCGTGCCGCCGGAAAACCGTTCGGTGTCAACGCCTTCGTCGCCGACCAGGCCCGCGCCTACGTCGCTGCGGGCGCGACGTTCGTGCTCGTCGGCGCCGATGCCGCGCTGCTGGCCCGCGGGTCGGAGGGGTTGGCCGCCGGTTTTATCGGTAACGGCGAACCGAACCCCAGCAGCTATTGATCGCCGACAGTTGTTGATCCTCTGAGCTTCTGACACATCCCCGACGAAAGAAGACACCGATGTCCTTCACCACTCGCACCGCCGTTCTCCGTGAGGCGCCCGGACGCTACGAGACCGTCACCCTCGACCTCGACGAGCCACGCCAGAACGAGGTGACCGTCAAGATGGTCGCGGCCGGTCTGTGCCACTCCGACGACCACGCCGCCACCGGCGACATTCCGGTCGGCATCTACCCATTTGCCGGCGGACACGAAGGGGCGGGCATCATCTCGGCTGTCGGCCCGAACACGCCGGGTTTCGAGATCGGTGATCACGTCGTGTTCTCGTTCTTGCCGGCGTGTGGGAAGTGCGAATTCTGCGCTCGCGGACTGTCCAATCTGTGCGACCTCGGCGCGACCCTGCTCTCCGGTGATCGCGCGGAGGATCCGGGGAGTTTCCGGATGCAACTCGACGGCGCACCGGTGGGGCAGCAGTGCGGTATCTCCACCTTCAGCGAGTACACCACCGCGTCGGTCGCCTCGGTGGTCAAGGTGGACAAGGACCTTCCGCTCAAACAGGCGGCACTGCTCAGCTGTGGGGTGCCGACCGGTTGGGGATCGGCGGTCAATTCCGCTCGCGTGCAGCCCGGTGACACCGTCATCGTGGTCGGCATCGGTGGGATCGGTGCCAACGCATTGCAGGGTGCGGCGCACGCCGGGGCCACCAGCGTCGTGGCCGTGGATCCGGTCGCGGCCAAGGAGGAGAAGGCAAAACTGTTCGGCGCCACGCACTTCTACACCACGTTGGCCGAGGCCACCGAGTATGCCCGGTCGGTGACCAATGGGCAGGGCGCCGACTCGACGATCATCACCATCGGCGTGGTGTCCGGAGATGATGTGGCGCAGGCGCTGGACTCGATCCGCAAGGCGGGCACCGTGGTTCTCACCGGTCTGGGCAACATCACCGTGGCGGGTGCACCCATTTTGCTCGGTGATCTCACTCTCATGCAGAAGCGGTTGCAGGGCTCGCTGTTCGGCGAGTCCAATCCGCGTCGCGACATCCCCAATCTCGCGCGTATGTACCGGGCGGGTCAGCTCAAACTCGACGAGCTGATCACCCGCGAGTACACGCTCGACGAGGTCGCGCTGGCGTACGAGGACATGCACGCCGGCCGCAACATCCGCGGAGTGGTCGTCTTCGACGACTGAGTTTCACAGCCTTCGACGACTGAGTGTCAACAGATTTCGATCAGGAAAGAGAATCATCATGAGCACAACCTATGACAGCTTGCTGCACTCCGTCACCGATCCCGCCGGTCGCGAGATCCTTGATCCCGCGACCGGTGAGGTCGTCGGCGCGGTCGCCTTCGGTTCCGTCGCCGATCTCGATGTCGCCGTGGCCCGTGCCCGGGCCGCACAACCGGCATGGGCCGCGCGCTCCGACGACGAGCGGAAGGCGTTGCTACTCAAAGCCGCCGACGCCATCGAGGAGGCCGCCGAACCCCTCGCCGAACTCCTCTCGCGCGAACAGGGCAAACCGCTGAACGGTCCCAACGCGCGCTTCGAGGTCGGTGCCTGCTCGGCGTGGCTGCGGGCCACCGCGGCCACCGCACGGCCGGGCGAGACGGTCGTCGACGACGAGGAGACCCACGCCGAATTGCGTTACCGCCCGGTGGGAGTCGTCGGTGCGATCGGCCCGTGGAACTGGCCGATGATGATCACCATCTGGCAGGTCGCCCCGGCCCTGCGGATGGGCAACACCGCCGTCGTCAAACCCTCGGAGTACACGCCGCTGTCGGTGCTCGCCCTGATCGAGGTCCTCAACGGCGTCCTGCCCGCCGACGTGCTCATCCCGGTCGCCGGCGAGGGTGAGGTCGGGGCCAGGCTGTCGTCCCATCCCGACATCGACAAGGTGATGTTCACCGGTTCGACCCGGACCGGTCAGGCGATCATCAAGAGTTCGGCCGACACCGTCAAACGCCTCACCCTCGAACTCGGCGGTAACGACGCCGGTATCGTGCTGCCCGACGTCGACGCGAAAGCCATTGCCCAGGACCTGTTCTGGGGATGTTTCATCAACACCGGCCAGACGTGCGCGGCACTCAAACGGCTCTACGTGCACGCCGACGTCTACGACGACGTGTGTGCCGCGCTCGTCGAGGTCGCCGGGCAGATGCCGATGGGCCGCGGCCTCGACGAGAACAACGTGCTGGGTCCGCTGCAGAACCGCGCGCAGTTCGACATCGTCGCCCGGCTCGTCGAGGCAGCCAAGGAGTCCGGCGCGAAGGTGCTCACCGGCGGTGACCCCGACACCGACGCCCCCGGCCACTTCTACCCGCTGACCCTGGTCGCCGACATCGACAACGACAATCCGCTGGTGACCGAGGAGCAGTTCGGTCCGGCGCTGCCGATCATCCGCTACACAGACGTCGACGAGGTCGTCGCACTGGCCAACGGCCTCGACGTCGGGCTCGGCGCCTCGGTGTGGAGTGGTGATGCCGACGCCGCGCGAGCGATCGCGGGTCGTCTGGAGGCCGGCACCGTGTGGATCAACGGGCACGGCGGCGTGCACCCGATGATCCCGTTCGGCGGTGTCAAGAAGTCCGGGTACGGATTGGAGTTCGGCGTCGAGGGTCTCAAGGGTGTCTCGGTGCCGCAGGTGATCAACGGCTGAGCGTTTCTCGCACCCGCGCGGGACGCTCACCCGTGCGATGTCCACCCGCACGGTGCTCACCGGTACCGATGACGCACCATGGTGTGTCGAGCAAGAGGAGGTCGGTCCGGTGAGCGCACCCGCCCGTGTCGGGCACCCGATGGTGGTGTGGACGGTCGCGGTGACCGTCTACTTCATCGCCGTTCTGCATCGGTCGTCGATGGCGGTCGCCGGTCTGCTCGCCGCCGACCGTTTTCACATCTCGGCGTCGGCGTTGTCGACGTTCGTGGTGTTGCAGTTGCTGGTGTACGCGCTGATGCAGATCCCGGTCGGGCTCCTCGTCGACCGGTTCGGCCCGCGCCGGGTGCTGCTCACCGGCACCCTGATCCTGACGCTGGCGCAACTGAGTTTCGCCTTCGCCGACACCTACGTGTGGGCGCTCGGCTCTCGGTTCTTCGTCGGGGTCGGCGACGCCATGACCTTCGTGTGCGTGCTGAGGTTGGTCACCTCGTGGTTCCCGGTGCGGCGCATCCCGCTGATGACGCAGTTGACCGGAGTACTCGGCCAACTCGGCGCGGTGGCGGCCGCGGTCCCGATGACCTGGGCGCTGTCGAATCTCGGGTGGACGCACGCCTACTTGGTGACCGCCGCCTGCGGTGCGGTGCTGCTGGTGATCGCGGCGATCGTGGTGCGCGACTCCCCGCAGGCGCGCACCACCTCCGGGCCATTGCTCGGGTTCGCCGGTATCCGTGCCACTCTCGCCGCGGCCTGGGGTCATCCAGGTACTCGGCTGGGATTCTGGATGCATTTCTCCACCCAGTTCAGTGCCACCGTCCTCGGATTGCTGTGGGGATTCCCGTTTTTCGTCGAGGGCGAGGGGCAGGGCGCGGGCGCGGCAGGCACCCTGCTGACGATCATGGTGTGCTCGATCATCGGCTTCGGACCGATCTTCGCCGCGCTGATCACGCGGCATCCCTGGCACCGGTCGACCCTGGTGCTGAGCGTCGTCGGCGCCATCGCCGGCATGTGGACGATTGTGCTCGCCTGGCCCGGTTCTGCGCCGTTCTGGCTGCTGATGCTGCTGGTCATCGTGTGCGGCATGGGTGGTCCGGCGTCGATGATCGGCTTCGATCTCGGCCGCACCTCCAATCCCGTCTCACGCGTCGGCAGCGCGACCGGGATCATCAACCAGGGCGGCTTCTTCGCGAGCCTGCTGCTGATGGCGATGATCGGCATCATCCTCGACTGGCGCACCCCCGACGGCGCGTCCGGCTATCCGCCCGAGGCGTTCACCGCGGCGATGTCGGCGCAGTACCTGCTGTGGGGCGTCGGCGCCCTGCAGATCTGGCGATACCGTCGCAAGGGTCGGGCGCATCTGCTGCGCGAGGATCCGGTGGTGTGGTCGGAGCAATCCGGGCGGCCGCTGCCCGAGGTGTGAGCCGGTTCGCGTCCTCCCGGACCGACATTGCGACGGACACCGACACATCCGCACCGACGGGAATCGCCCCGCGGACGTGGTGTCCGCGGGGCGATCTCGTGTTCAATGCCGGCCGGGGAGATCATCGGCCGGTGCGACTCACTTCAGTTCGGCGCTGCTCTTGCCGAGCACCCGGCGGGCGATGATGAGTTGCTGGATCTGCTGGGTGCCCTCGAAGATGTCGAGGATCTTCGAGTCGCGGGCCCATTTCTCGAGCAGCAGGCGTTCGGAATAGCCTGGCGTACCGGCCAATTCGACGGCCTTGTTGGTGACGTCGGTACCCGTGCGGCCGGCCTTGGCCTTGGCCATCGAGGCCTCCAGCGAGTTGGGCTGCTTGTTGTCGGCCATCCAGCACGCCCGCATGGTCAGCAGATACGCTGCCTCCCAATCGGATTCCATTCGGATGAATTCGGCTGCGGCGGCATGCTGATCGGCGGCGGGACGATCGTAGTCGATCTCGATGCCCGCGTCTTCGAGGATGCGACGCAGCTCTTCGAGTGCGGCCCGCGCCACCCCGACGGCCATTCCCGCGACGAGGGGCCGCGTGTTGTCGAAGGTCTGCATGACCCCGCCGAAGCCCTTCTTGGTGTCGACCTCGGGGCTGCCGAGCAGGTTCTCCTTGGGGATGCGGCAGTTCTCGAACCGGATCACCGCGGTGTCGGAGACGCGGATGCCGAGCTTGTGCTCCAACCGGACCACCTCGACACCGGGATGTTCGCGCGGCACCACGAAGCTCTTGATCGCGGCGCGGCCGAGGTTCTTGTCGACGGTCGCCCACACCACGATATGGCTCGCGCGTGAGCCCGCGGTGACGAAGATCTTCTCGCCGTTGATGACGTACTCGTCGCCGTCGAGGGTGGCGGTGGTGGTGACTGCGGCCGAGTCCGAGCCGAAGCTGGGCTCGGTGATGGCCATCGCCGCCCACACCTTGCCGAAGCGCTCGAGCTGCTCGTCGGTCGCGACCGCGGCGATCGCCGAATTGCCCAGTCCCTGATAGGGAATCGACAACATGAGGCCGACGTCGCCCCAGGAGGTCTCCATCACGTTGACCACCGACTGCATGTTGCCGCCGTTGACCACGACGCCCTCGGGACGCTCCTTGCCCTTGTCCTTGCTCCGGCCGGCATCGGCGCCGGCACCGGCCTGGCCGGTCTCGGCCAGACCGTCGTACAGGCTCGCCAGGGTGTCGAGCTCGACCGGGTAATCGTGTTCGCGCAGATCGTATTTGCGCGAGATGGGACGGAAGATCTCCGCCGCGGCCTGATGGGCCTGATCGATGGTGACGCCGAGCTTCTTCGGCAGTTCCAGATTGATGCTCATGACTGTGTCCTCGATTCCCGGGTCGCCTTACAGGACGACGATGCCCTCGCCGATACCCGCGCCACGCAGGTCGCGGTACCAGCGCTCGACCGGATGTTCCTTGGTGAAGCCGTGGCCGCCGAGCAGCTGGATGCCGTCGAGACCGATCTGTAGGCCCTTGTCGATGGTGAGCTTGCGGGCCAGGGCGGCCTCGCGGGCGAACGACAGGCCCTGCTCGGCGCGCGAGGCGCCGCGCAGGGTGACCAGACGGATGCCGTCGAGCTCGGTGGCGATGGTGGCGACCATGAAGGCCACCGCCTGGCGGTTGGAGATCGGCTCGCCGAACGCCTCACGCTCGTTGACATAGGGGATGACGTAGTCGAGCACGGCCCGACCGGTTCCGGCGGCCAGCGCCGACCAGCCCAGACGCGACAACCGCACCACATCGCGATACGCCGCGAAGGCAGCATCGGGTGATCCTTCGCCGAGCAGCGCCGACTCCGGCACCGCGACGTCCTGCAGCAGCAGTCGACCCATGCCTGCGGCGCGCACACCCATGCCGGGGTCGGCCTCGACGATCAGGCCCTTGGAATCGGATTCGACGATGAACAGTGCGGGCCGGCCGTCGAGTTGCGCGCCGACGATGAACAGTTCGGACGACCCCGCGGCGGGTACGAACGACTTCACGCCGTTGAGCCGGTAGCCGCTGGGTACGCGGGTTGCCTTGGTCTGCAACGAGAATGCGTCGAACAGCGGGCGCGGTTCGGCGATCACGACCGCCGACTGCGGGACGTTCTCACCGGCGAAGTCGGGCAGGTAGGTCTTCTGCTGGCCGTCGCTGCCGAAGTTCGTCAGCGTGGTGGCCACACCGCTCGGGGCGAGCAGCGGCAGCGCGAGACCCATGTCGCCGTAGGCCATCGCCTCGGCGACCAACGCGTTGGTCACGACCCCGCGCTCGGTGGCCGCGCCGTCGAGTTCCTCGGGGACGTTGATCATGGTGATGCCGAGTTCCGCGGAGCGCTTGACGATGCTCTCCGGCGCGGTGGCCGCGGCGTCGGCGTCGTAGGCGGCCGGACGCAGGATCTCGGTGGCGAACTCCTTGACCGTCTCGGCGATCATCTGCTGTTCGTCGTCGGGCGTGAGATTGAAGTAGCCCTTGGGTGTGGTCGTCAGCCGTTTGGCCGGAGCCGACCCGCCCTGCACCTTCGAGAAGGCGCGGTTGGCGGCGCCGAGGGTCTGGAACCCGGTCTTGGTCGCCTGGTACGCGATCCGGTTGATGGGTTCACGGATCTGGTACTTCTCGGCGAACTCCGAGCCCGTGACCGTGGTCAGCACGCGCATCGCGGTACCGATGAAGTTGCGGGGATGACGGGTCTTCCCGACGGCGGAGGTGTCGCGGGGTTCGGTGTGAGTAGACATGTTCACCATTTCTCGCAGTGGTTGACTGGGTGGGGCGGTACGGCTCCGGGATACCTTACCCGGCGGTAAGAACCGATCTTACTCATGGGTAAGAAGAATGTCACGTGTTTGTTCGCCGGGACTCGTTCGCCGGCCGTGCGTGCCGGGGCGACCAGGGGTTATGAAGCGGTTCGCTGACACATGAGGCCGCCGGGAGCACAGTGGAGGCATGCAACTCACGCACTTCGGTCATTCGTGTCTGCTGGTCGAACTCGATGGGGCGAAGATCCTGTTCGATCCGGGAAACTTCTCCCACGGTTTCGAGGGCATCACCGGACTCGACGCGATCCTGATCACCCACCAACATCCCGATCACTGTGACCCCGCGCGGCTGCCGGATCTCATCGCGGCCAATCCGCAGGCCCTCCGATACGCCGATCCGCAGACCGCCCGGCAACTCAATGACGCCGACTCGTCGGGGGAGTGGACCCCGGCGCACCCCGGGCAGCAGGTGGACATCGGCGCGGTCACCGCCCGGATGACCGGCGGCCGGCATGCGGTGATCCATCCGGAGATCCCGGTCATCGACAACGTCGCCTACGTCCTCGACTCGTCGCAGGGCGCCGGGCGGTTCATGCACCCGGGCGACTCGTTCTACATTCCGTTCGAGAATGTCGACGTCCTCGCGCTGCCGTCGGCGGCGCCGTGGATGAAACTCAGTGAGTCCGTGGATTACCTGCGTGCCATGGCGCCACGCGTCGCGGTGCCCATCCATCAGGCCATCCTGTCCGACGCGGGGACCGGCATCCACTACTCACGATTGAGCGAGATGAAGGACGCGGCAACCGAATTCGCCGTACTCGATCAGGAGTCCGCGGCCGAGTTCTGAAAGATGTGCAGTTGACGGCACATCGTCGCGTTTCAGCCGGTCCCGCATGTCGGCGACCGACACCGCGGGGAAGTCGAGCCCCAAGGCGATCGTGGCGGCAAAGCGGGATGCACGGGCAACGCCCCGAGGGCGGCTGCAGCGCCGCTGCTGTAGCCTCCACCGAGAACGTAGCCGGAATCTGTTGCGCGAGAGGGTATTCGGTGCATCCCCGAGCGCATCCTCAACTGGCACAACCGGTGGGAGCCGGTCTGGATCGGTGGTCGAGGCGCTTCCCGATCGGTGGTCGAGGTGCGAGGCGCCCAAGGTCCTTCACCGATCGATGGTCGAGGTGCGAGGCGCCCCAGGCGCCGAGCCTCGAGACCGAGCCGAACCGACGCTGGAACCCAACCGAGACTCACCCGAAAAAACTTTCGACAACCCCTTGCCAACCCGACAAACCCGGCATACACTCGAACACAACATCACGCAAACACGTGTTCGCTATCACTGGGGGGTGAGAAATGATGGTCGACACCGCGTTCCCCGACGTGTCGGGGTTGTCGACCGCCCAGAAACTCGCCCTCGCCCACCGTGTGGTCGATTCGCTGGCCACCGATGATTTGACCGGCCTGTCCAACGACGACCTGGTCGCGGTCGCCCAGTCCACCGAACAGTTGATCACCCGGGTCACCGTTCAGGGGGATCGGCAGATTGTGGAATTCTCCGACCGCCATCTGGCCCGCGAGTACGGGTTCGGGTCGATCACCGACGCCATGATCGGCCTGTTGCGGATCTCGGAACCGTGGCGGCGGTGGAAGCAACTGAAAGCGACCGCCACGTTCCACACCTTCACCGGTGAGGTCGCCGCCCCCAAATATCCGGCACTGGCCGAGGCGATGGCGTCCGGTGCGGCCGGCTCGTCGCATGCGGCGGTGGTGATCGACGTGTTGGACCGCATTCCCGCGGCAGTGCCGTTCGACGAGAAAATGTCGGCCGACGCCACGATGGCCGGGTTCGCCCGCACCCACACCCCGTCTGATTTGCGGATTTTGGGGGCACGGGTGTTGGCGCACCTCGACCCCGACGGCCACCTGACCGACGATTCGGATCGGCAACGCCGCCGCCAGATCCGCATCGGCCGGCAAGACGCGCAGAAAATGAGCGGGTTGTCGGGGCAGATGACCCCGACCTTGACCGCGCACCTCGAAGCGGTACTCGCCGCGTGGGCGGCCCCCGGAATGAACAACCCCGCCGATCCGGAGTCCCCCACCGGGAGTCGCGAGGACGCTGATCCCGAACAGGTGGCGGCCGCGGCAGCCCGCGATCACCGCGATCAGGTCCAACGCAACCATGACGCGTTGGAGGCGGTCCTGCGCGCCGGACTGGATGTCGGTCTCGGCCCGCAGTCGCATCGCGGGCTGCCACCGCATCTGATCATCAAAGCGTCGCTGTCGGAGTTGATTGCGCAGACCGGGATGGGCGTCACGGCGACCGGCACCCTGCTCCCGATCCGGGATGTGATCGCGTTGGCAGCTCAGTGCCAGCCGTGGCTGGCGGTATTCGACGACCACACCAGTCTTCCCCTGTATTTGGGGCGGGCGCGGTTGGCGAGTCAAGGCCAGCGGATCGCGTTGTTCGCCAAAGACGGTGGCGAGTACTGCTCGTTTCCCGGGTGCACTCAACCTGCCGCGCACGTCGAAATTCATCACGCCACCAAAGATCATGCGAAAGGTGGGCTCACCAACATCGGTGACCTCGCCCCCGCGTGTGGGAAACACAACCGGATGGTCGGTGACAAACCCGGACAATTCACGACCGGGATTTATCGGGACGGGCCGTGGGCCGGACGGTGCTGGTGGCGCAAAAACACCCCGGTCGGGGCGGCTGAACCGAACCCGAAACGCACCAACGCGCTACCGGATGTCGGGGCCACCTACACCGCGGCACTCGCGCGTTTCCGCGCGGAGTTGCATCCACCACCCGACCCACCATCAAGTAGGGCCGCTGCCGATACCGATCTCGCCACACGCGACGACCGGGACTCGATGCTGCCCACCAACCGAATCCGACGCAGCCGAGTCCCGATCGGACACGGCTACTACGACCTCGTCGAAATCCTCCACCCTGACCCTGGCCCGAATTCGCCGGTCGACACCCGACTCGCCCAACTCCTCGGCGACCACGGACTCTAGACCGTCGCATTGTTCGGTCCGGGTCGGAAACCAGCAGCGGTGCAACAGGTCTCGAGGCTCGTCGCTAACGCTCCTCGACACCTCGACCACCGGAAGAAACGCTCGTCGCTAACGCTCCTCGGCACCTCGACCATCGGGAGAAAGGGAACGCCACTAACGCTCCTTGGCACCTCGACCATTGGGACGAAAGAGCTCCTCCGCAAATCCATCGCAGAGGAATTGGGAGACACGCTCTGCGGGGTGGGTACCGCTGACCGGTGTTCGGCACGGAACGCCGACAGCCCGCCCGTCCACAGTGATCCTCGGTGTGCACGGCGTCATTAGCATCTGTGTTCACTCGATCATTCACGGGCCGTTAGAGTTTCGACGGTGCTGCGACGGCGCACGCCATTCCGCGGCGACGATCGCCCGGTATAGCCCGAAACGGCCGGCCCGGCTTCGTCACCGAACTCGACCGGGCCGACCAACGCGATCTACGCCGGCGGGGCGAAGAACTCCAGAGCGATGTTGTCGGGGTCGCGGAAGGAGATGCCCGACCCGTACGCCGCGTGCTTGATGCCGCCGTGGGCGATGCCGAGCTCGTCGAGCCGGGTGCGCCACCGCTCGAGGTCGTCCTGTCCGACCGCGAACGCTACGTGGTCGAGTCCGGTGCGCTTCTCGCTGAACACCTCCGACGGCGTCGAGTCGGTGTGGGTGTGCAGACCGAACAGCGTGCCGCCGTCGAGGGCGTACACGGCGTGGTGGAACGCGCCGGACTCCTCGTCCTCCTCGAGGACGGGCTCGGCGCCGAACAGGCGGCTGTACCAGGACCGGCTGATCTCGAGGTCGGCGACGGTGATCGCAACGTGGGTGAGGGCGGGGAAGCCGGGCATGGAGAACTCCTGACGTCGGTGCGGGTCTCCTGTCGACGCTAGGTCGAACAGAGGAGTCCCCGAAGCACTTTCGTCGGCAACTCGTCGACTGGACAGGTGCGTCCGACCCGCCCGGGTCCGGCTCAGTCCGCGGCGAGCGCGGTGAGTACCGCGTCGTGCAGCAGTCCGTTGCTGGCCACCGCGTTGCCACCCCGGGGGCCGGGCGTCCCGTCGAGCGCGGTGAAGCGTCCACCGGCCTCTCGGACGAGGATGTCGAGGGCCGCGAGATCCCACAGTGAGACCTCGGGCTCGGCGGTGATGTCGACAGCACCTTCGGCGACGAGACAGTAGTTGTAGAAGTCGCCGTATCCGCGCACCCGCCACACCTCGTCGGTGAGTGCGATGAACTTGTCGCGGATGCCTGCCTGCGCCCACCCGGACAGACTGGAGAACGCCAGGCTCGCCGAGGCCACGTCGGCGACGCCCGACACCGACAACGACCGGGTGCGGCCGTCGAACTCCGCGAACGCGCCCTGGCCCTGCGCTGCCCACCAACGCCGACGCAGCGCGGGCGCCGAGACTACACCGACCGTCGGAACGCCGTCGACGAGCAGCGCGATCAACGTTGCCCACACCGGAACACCGCGCACGAAGTTCTTGGTCCCGTCGATCGGGTCGATCACCCACTGGCGTCCCGATCTCGTCGCCTCGCCACCGAACTCCTCGCCGAGTACGACGTCGTCGGGACGCCGGCGCGACAGGTGCTCGCGGATCATCTCCTCGCAGGCCAGATCGGCGTCGGAGACCGGTGTGAGGTCGGGTTTCTGCGACACCTGTAGGTCCAGCGCCCCGAAACGCGCCATGGTGAGATCGTCGGCGGCGATCGCCAGCGATAGCGCGATACCGAGGTCGGAATCGTCGTATTCGGGAACGGGGTGGGAGGTCACGCGCGAAAGCCTAACGCGGAGGCCGGGCCCGGTAGGGTGGCCGTCATGTGGATCACCGTCACGATCGCCATCCTCCTGGCGGTCATGGCCGTCGCGATGATCATGCAGATGCGTGGCCGCCGGGTCGGCGGCATCGGAGGCAGCGCCCGCGGCGGTACCGGCCTGGTGCAGGGAACGATGACCCTCACCGGGGTCAGCGAGCGTCCCGAGGCTGACAGCAAGGGCGAGGCGTTCTGCACCGTGTCGGGCACCATTGTCGGTCCGGGCACCCGACCGGCCGAGGTCTACGGGACGATGGTGCTCGAACAAGGCCAACCGTGGCCGCAGATCGGCTCCGAACACCCGGTGGTCTACAAGCCGGGCAAGGCCGAGACCAGTTGGCATTTCGGTGAACTCCCGCCGCAGCCGCAGGTCCCGGGGGAGATGCCGCCGCCGACGTCCTGACGGCGCGTCCCAGCCGGTACCCTGAATAACCGTGCATCCCGACGTGACCGCAGATCTCGAATCCCTCGACACCACCCTCACCACCGTGGAGAAGGTGCTCGACGTCGACGAATTGCGCCGTCGGATCGAAGAGCTCGAGATGCAGGCTTCCGACCCCGAGTTGTGGAACGACCAGGAGCACGCGCAGAAGGTCACCAGCGAGCTCTCCCACGCCCAGTCGGAGTTGCGACGGGTCACCGAATTGCGTCAACGGCTCGAGGACATGCCGGTGCTCTACGAGCTCGCCGAGTCCGAGGAGGGTGAGGAACGGACCAGCGCGCTGGCCGACGCCGACGCCGAACGGGCCTCGCTACGGACCGACATCGCCGCGATGGAGGTCAAGACCATGCTCGCCGGCGAGTACGACGCGCGTGACGCACTGGTCAACATCCGATCCGGTGCCGGTGGCGTCGACGCCGCGGACTGGGCCCAGATGTTGATGCGGATGTATGTGCGGTGGGCCGAGCAGCACGGCTACGGCGTCGAGGTCTATGACACGTCTTACGCCGAGGAAGCGGGCCTGAAGTCGGCGACCTTCGCCGTCAAGGCCCCCTACATGTACGGCACCCTCTCGGTCGAGCAGGGCACCCATCGACTCGTCCGGATCAGCCCGTTCGACAACCAGGGCCGCAGGCAGACCTCCTTCGCCGAGGTCGAGGTGCTGCCCGTGGTGGAGACCACCGACCACATCGACATCGACGAGAACGAACTGAAGGTCGACGTCTACCGATCCTCGGGCCCCGGCGGCCAGTCGGTCAACACCACCGACTCCGCGGTGCGTCTGACGCACCTGCCCACGGGCATCGTCGTCACCTGCCAGAACGAGAAGAGTCAGTTGCAGAACAAGGCGTCGGCGATGCGGGTGCTGCAGGCCAAACTCCTCGAACGCAAGCGTCAGGAGGAGCGCGCCGAACTCGACGCGCTCAAGGGCGACGGCGGATCGAGCTGGGGCAACCAGATGCGTTCCTACGTCCTGCACCCGTACCAGATGGTGAAGGACCTGCGGACCAACGTCGAGAGCAACAACCCGACTGCCATCCTCGACGGCGACATCGACCAGTTCATCGAGGCGGGCATCCGCTGGCGAATGGCCGATGTCGAGGCCTGAGTTGCTCGCGGCGGCGAGTCCGCATCACGTCCTTGCTGCGACCAGTCCGCAGAACGCGACCGAGCAGCTCATCGGGTCCATCTACGTCTGGCTGGTCACCAACGGGCTGCAGATGGTCACGTGGGTCCTCGGCGGACTCATCGTCATCCGTCTCATCCGATGGTCGGCGGCCAAGTACGCCGCGCGCGTCGACAGCAGCTTCCACAACAGCGACCTGATCGTCCAGACCGAGGACACCAAACATCGTCGGGCCCTGGTCGACGTGGTCGCGTGGGTGCTGATCGTCGTGGTCATAGCGATTGTGCTGATCCGCTTCCTGGTGATCCTCAACGTGCCCATCACCGGCCTGACCGGCCCGGGTGCAGTGATCGGTGCAGCCCTCGGCTTCGGTGCGCAGCGCGTGGTGCAGGACATCCTGGCAGGGTTCTTCGTGGTCGCCGAGAAGCAATACGGGTACGGCGACGTGGTGAGTCTGATGGTCACCGGCGGCCAGAACGCCGACGGCACCGTCGAGGACGTCACCCTGCGCGTGACCAAACTGCGCACCAGCGAGGGCGAGGTCATCACCGTGCCCAACGGCCAGATCATCAAGGCCACCAACCTGTCCAAGGACTGGGCGCGGGCGGTGGTGGACGTCCCGGTGCCGGCCAAGGCCGACATCGGACTCGTCAACGAAACCCTCGACCGGGTGGGCCGCGAGTTCTACGCGACCGCGCGTTGGCACGACCTGCTCCTCGACACACCGTCGTCACTCGGGGTCACCGACCTCGAACTGGACGCGATCACCGTCCGCATCGTCGCGCGGACGCTGCCCGGCAAACAGTTCGAGGTGAGCCGGGCGCTGCGCGTGTCGATCGTGCGCGCTCTCGCCGCCGAGGGCATCACCGTCGCCGCCGGGCACGACGCCCAGTCCGGTGCCGCCCCGCCGGCGACACTCGCCGACACCGTGAGCGTGCCCGGCACCGACGGCCGTACCGACCGGGACGGGGGAGCCTGATGGCCGATCGAGAACTGCCCGGTGACAAGACGCCCGAGAACACGCCACCAGGTAAGACGCCTGGTGACTCGACGCCCGCCCGTGAGGGCGAGCCCCGCCACCTGTTGCCGGACGACGCCGCGCGGCCCGCGGTGACGCCCGCCACGACACCACCGCCCGCCACGACACCACCCGCTACGCCGGCTGCGACCAGGCGCACCCATGCCCCCGTCGACCCCATCGTCGACACCGACCAGATCCCGATCGTCACCGACGACGACGCCGAGTCCGACACCGGTGCCCGCCCGGTCACCGATCCCACGCCCGCGACGTCGCATCGCCGTGGCTGGCGCGACCGGAACTGGAAGCACATCAAGGGCACCCGCGTGCGCTCCGGCACGGCGATCCTGGTGGTCCTGTTCGTGGCGTGCTGGGTGATGTACGGGTACACCTCGCAGCGCTACGCCCCGCCGGAGCAGCCGTCCACCGGCCGGCAGGTGGTGCGCACGAGCGAGCCGACCTATCGGGAACCGACGACCAGCTATTCGTCGACGACCTCGTCGTCGGTGTCGTCGTCGGACTCGGGCGAGTCGTCGGTGCAGTCCGGCGCGCCCGGTGCGCCCGGTGCCGGGGAGGAGTCGTCGACGGGACAGTCCTCGGCGCCGAGCGGTGGTCTCATCCCCGGCTTCCGGCTGCCCTGGGAGACGACGACCACCACCTCCGTGCCGACGCGCTGAGACGTGCGACCGACCGGCGCGGGAGCGAGGTCAACGCGCCGCACGTCCGCCTGAACGGGACTCTCAGGCGTCGTCGTTACACTGGCTCCCTGTGATCACGCTGGACAACGTCACGATGAAGTACAAGGCCTCCTCGCGGCCGGCTCTGTCCGAGCTGTCCCTCGAGGTCGAGAAGGGCGAGTTCGCGTTCCTCATCGGGCCCTCCGGATCGGGGAAGTCGACCTTCTTCCGCTTGTTGCTCAAAGAGGACAAGCCGACCTCCGGGCAGGTCTACGTCGGCGACTTCCACGTCAACACCCTCAAGGGCCGTCTGGTACCCAAACTGCGTCAGTCGATCGGCTGCGTCTTCCAGGATTTCCGGCTGCTGCAACAGAAGTCGGTCGCCGACAACGTCGCCTTCGCCTTGGAGGTGATCGGCAAACCGCCGTCGATGATCCGCAAGGTGGTGCCCGAGGTCCTCGACTACGTGGGTCTGGAAGGCAAGCTCGACCGCATGCCCTACGAGCTGTCGGGCGGTGAGATGCAGCGTGTGGCGATCGCCCGCGCGATCGCCAACCGGCCGCTGGTGCTGCTGGCCGACGAGCCCACCGGAAACCTCGACCCGGAGACCAGCGAGGAGATCGTCGACGTCCTCGATCGGGTGAACCGGCGCGGCACGACGGTGGTGATGGCCACCCATGACCGGCACATCGTCGACGCGATGCGCCGTCGGGTCCTCGAATTCGACAACGGGCGGCTGGTCCGCAACGACGAGCAAGGCGTCTACGGCATCGGCTGAGCGACAAGTGCCGATCTGGTTCGCGTGCACGCGATGCCGAGAACCGTCGGCGCATCCGCGCGAGCCCCCACGACCAGAAGGACATCCGAGCAGCCATGCGAGCTCAATTCATCTTCAGCGAGGTCTTCAACGGCTTCCGCCGCAACCTGACCATGACGGTCGCGATGATCATCACCACCGCGATCACCCTGGGCATGTTCGGCGGCGGGCTGTTGGTGATCCAGATGGCCGACAAGAGCCAGAAGATCTTCCTCGACCGGGTCGAGATGCAGTTCTTCCTCAACGAGGACGTCTCCAAGGCCGACGCCAACTGCCGCAACGCCCCGTGCACCACGCTGCGCGCCGACCTCGAGAAGCAGCCCGGCGTCGGATCGGTCACCTACGTCAGCCCCGAAGAGGGCTATCAGCAGGCCAAGGAGATGTTCGAGGAGACCTCGCCGGAGATCGCCGATCAGATCACCCAGGACACCTTCTCGCAGGCGTCGTTCAAGGTCCGGATGTCGGATCCAGATCGTTTCGACGACGTCTACAACGCCTTCTCGGGCCGCCAGGACCTCGGCGTCGAGGGCGCCCTGGATCAACGTGAACTCGTCAAACGGATCTTCGGGGTGCTCGACGGGGTGCGCAACGCCGCGTTCTCGGTGGCCGCGATCCTCGCGGTGGCCGCGATCCTGCTGATCGTCAACACGGTGCAGATCGCGGCGTTCACCCGGCGGACCGAGGTGTCGATCATGCGATTGGTCGGCGCGACCCGCTGGTACACCCAGCTGCCGTTCCTCCTCGAGGCGATGCTGGCCGCGTTCATCGGGTCGTTGCTCGCGATCGGTGGGTTGTTCCTGGCCAAACTCTTCTTCTTCGACAGAGCCCTGGCCGGTTTGTACGGGGTCAACATCGTGCCCCGGGTGACGATCGGCGACGTGTTGTTCGTCTCGCCGTGGCTCGTCATCGGCGGAATTGTGTTGGCAGCGGTGACCGGATATGTCACGCTGCGTGTCTACGTTCGCGAGTGAAGGAGGTGAGACGGCCGACATGGTCAAGGAGAAGGGGCGCAATCTGATCGCGTCCAATCGCAAAGCGCGACACAATTACACGATCCTCGACACCTACGAGGCTGGCATCGCCCTGCTCGGCACCGAGGTCAAGAGTCTGCGGGAGGGCAAGGCCTCCTTGGTCGACGCGTTCGCGACCATCGACGACGGTGAGGTCTGGCTGCGTGGACTGCACATCGCCGAATACGGCAGTGGGTCGTGGACCAATCACGCGCCGCGACGGAATCGCAAGCTGCTGATGCATCGTCGTGAGATCGACAACCTCGTCGGCAAGATCCGCGACGGTAACCTGACCCTGGTGCCGCTGTCGATGTACTTCAGCGACGGGCGGGCCAAGGTCGAACTCGCACTGGCCCGCGGTAAGCAGGCACACGACAAGCGCCAGGACATCGCGCGGCGCACCGCGCAACGCGAAGTCGCCCGCGAGATCGGCCGCCGCGTCAAGGGCATGTGATTGCGTGAGGCCGACCTCGACGCACTCGCGCCGGAGGATGTCGCACCGGTGGCCGCGCGCAGCTGTCGTGATCGTGACCCTGGTTGTGCTCGCGCTCGGTTGCACGCCCGAGGGAGACGACACCGTGCGCATCGGCGGTGACGGTCCGGCGATCGGTGGACTGCCGGCCACCCCGCCGATGGGGTGGAACAGTTGGAACAGCTTCGGCTGCACCATCACCGAGCAGATCGTGCGCGCGCAGGCCGACGCCCTGGTGTCCTCGGGCCTGGCGGCCAAGGGATATCGCTACGTCGTCGTCGACGACTGCTGGATGGCGCCCGACCGCAACGCCGGCGGGCAACTCGTCGCCGACCCCGTGCGCTTTCCATCCGGGATGGCCGCGCTCGCCGACTACGTGCACGCCCGCGGGTTGAAGTTCGGGATCTACGCCGGTGCACGGGAGAAGACGTGCGCGCAGTTCGGCGGAACCTATCCGGGTACCGCCGGCAGTGGGGGTCACGAGCTCACCGACGCGCGCACCTTCGCCTCCTGGGGTGCCGATTTCGTCAAATACGATTGGTGCTCCGGTGACTCGGCGCACGACGACCAGGTCGCCTCGTTCACCGCGATGCGTGACGCGATCCGATCCACCGGACGCCCCATGGTGTACAGCATCAACCCCAACAGCGGAATCGCCGGATCGGTGCCCGGAGCCCAATTCGATTGGGGCGGTGTGGCAACCATGACACGTGCCACCAACGACATCTCGCCGGTGTGGACCACTCGGCCGGCCGGTGCCGATGCGACACCGGCCTCGGGGTATCAGGGGGTCCGCGACATCATCGACGCCGTGGCCCCGATCGGCGCACGGGTTGCCGACGGCAGCTTCGTCGACATGGACATGCTCGTCGTCGGTGTCGGCAACGCGTTGACCCCGGCGATGGAGCGCACCCAGATGTCGATGTGGGCGATGATGGCCGCCCCGCTGATGGCCGGCAACGACCTCACCGCGATGAGCATCCGTACCCGCGACGTCCTCGCCAACGAGGCCATCATCGGCATCGATCAGGACGAGCGCGTGCGCGCCGGCGCCATGGTCGGCGACAACCCGGAGATATGGAGCCGCGCTCTGGGTTCCAAGGGCCTCGTCGTCTCGTTGACCAACCGTGCCGACCATCCCCGCACATTGACGGTGAGCTTGTCGAGCCTCGGTCTGAGCGGTGACTCGTCGGTGTCGGGGGTCGACGCATGGACCGGGCGCCGGTATCAGGCGGAGGGCGGCGAGTTGTCGGTGCCCGTGGGCGTCGACGACACCGCCGTGCTGTCGATCCAGTGACGGTTCCCGCGAGGACAGGATGCGGGCGAGTAACTGCCGGGCGGGCGCCGACGGAAATGGGAATGAACCACGCGCGTCGGGTTGTTACAATGAACTGCTCGCCGAGAAATCGGAGGGCACCTGTCTCGGGGCTGATCGGTTTCGACTCTGTACGCCGAGGCGGGGGAAGCGTGTCGGTGCAGGCCAGAGACCACCGTATAAGCGTCGCGGCAACCAATTAAGCGCCGATAAGAATCAGCGCGACTACGCCCTCGCTGCCTGACAGCGGGCCCGTAGTCTGTCGGCCCGGACTCTGCTCCCAAGTCCGGTGCCGGCATCATCTTTGGGAGCTCACCGTTCGCACCGGTCGCGGGTGCGAAGGGGACAACCAACAGCGACTGGGATCGTCATCTCGGCTTGTTCACGTGACCGGGAGATCCGAGTAGAGACCCAGTGAACTGCACACGGAGAAGCCCCGCCAACCCGACGGAGGACCCGGGTTCAATTCCCGGCAGCTCCACGGTCGACAGCGCCCCACCTGCTCGCAGGTGGGGCGCTGTCGTTTCTCGACGGTGTTGTCGCCGGGGCGGTTCAGACCTGGGAGCCGGTGTCGACGCGCCCCAGGCCCAAGTTCCCCAGGCCCAGGTTGCCCAACACGGTGTTGATGGCCGCACGCATGTCGGTGGCCTCCACCTGCATCAGGTGCTCGGCGTCGAGGTCGTCGAAGTCGATGCCGGGGTCCTCGGACAGTCGGTACTCGCGTTCTTCTTCGGCGGCTTCGACGATGTTGCGCACGAATCTGCCGTTGCCCGCCCGGTCGATGGTGCGGCGGGGTAGCCCACTCTGATCGACCGACTCCGAGTTGAACAGCGGCTCGCATGCGGCGATCAGATCGTCGAGTGCCTCGTCGGTGATGACCGAGTCCCGGTTCTTGGCGATGACCCGGGCGATCTGGCCGAGTTCGGACGGGGTGTAGGACGGGAAGCGGATTCGTTTGGCGAACCGCGATGCCAGGCCGTCGTTGGCTGCGAGAAAGCGATCGATCTCGCCGTCGTATCCGGCGATGATGACGACGAGGCGGTCCCTGTCGTTCTCCATCCGTGCCAGCAACGTGTCCACGGCCTCCCGGCCGAACGCGTCGCCGCCGGACAGCCCGCTCTGGATGAGGGTGTACGCCTCGTCGATGAACAGCACCCCGTCCATCGCGGTGTCGATCAGTGCCGACGTCTTCAGTGCCGTGCTGCCCAGATGCTGACCGACGAAGTCCTCCCGTTTGGCCTCGATGACCGTGGGCGTCTTGAGAATGCCGAGCCCACAATAGATCTTGGCGACCACACGTGCGATGGTCGTCTTGCCGGTGCCGGGTGGACCGGTGAACGCAAGGTGGTTGCTGCGCGAGGTGGTTGCCAGCCCCTTCTCGGCGCGAACCTTGGCGATCTTGGCAGACGACTGCAGCTTGGCGACCTGGATCTTGACCTCATCGAGCCCGATCTGGGCGGCGAGCTCCTCCTGGGCCTCGGCGAGAAGCTTCGCGCTGCGATCGGCCTGTTCGGCCGACACCCGTAGCTTCGGATCGGGGGCGGAGTTCGGATCCCAACGGTCCGTGCGGGACTCGATCGTCGCGCGGTCGGTGATCACCAGCCGGTACTTGGGGTCGTTGAGCGCAGCGGCATTGGCCTCGAAGTCGGGCTTCTCGGAGTAGATGCGTTCGAAGATGGCGCGGGCGTCCTCTTCGCGACCCATCTCGCGCAACGTCAATCCGCGGCAGAACTCGGCGTCGGTGACGGCGGCGGGGATCGGGCCCTCCGCAGCGGACTCCAGTCGGCGGATACCCTCGCCGAAGAGACCGAGCTGGGCGCAGGCAGAACCGACCATCAGATCGGCTCCGCACTTGATGTACTCGTCGCCGAACGAGGCCGACTTATCCAGGGCGGCAAGCACATCGGGCCATCGCTGGGTGGTGAAATGCAGGATGCCGCGCAGGTAGGCGCAGATCTCGTCGGAATACCGGTCGCGTTCGGGCATGTTCGGCCGATACCGGGCCAGGGTGTCCAGCGCGCCCTCGGCCTCGCCGTACTCGCCGTCGTCGATCAGCCCGGCGGCGTAGGCCAGCCAGATCTCGGTGAAACCCGCGAGCGGATAGTCGATGTAGAGCCCGGTCTGGAAGCGTCCGCCCAATTCCCGTGGTGCCAGACCGAGTCGGCGCTGCTCACGGAACAGCGTGGTGGTGGAGGTCCGATAGAGGTTGTAGCGCACCTCCGAGGTGACCTCGCCGCATGCGGCGCGCCCCAGCCATGCATCGCACATGTCGGGGTCCCGTTCGGTGGCGCGGGTGAAGGCCCGAAGGGCGTAGGTCACGTCCCGTTCGGTCTGCAGCCCGTCGATCGCTATCCCCAGGGACAGCACCCCGGCGTCGAAGACCCGCTGCGCATCGCGTGTGTTCTGGCTCATACTTCCATCCGTCGGTATCGGATCTCGGGGTGGCGACGCACCATCCCGAAGCTGTTGGACACATTTCCGGCCAGCTCGAGAAACGCCTGCTGAGTGGGTGCCCGCAGGTGTGTGAAGTCGATCGCCGCACCCTCGGCGAGGTGCTGGTCGAAGGGGATCAGGTGAATCGAATTGCAACGTGCGGCAAAGTGATCGACGATCTTGTCGACATTCACCTGGCCGGTTTGCGGGCGGGACGAGCTGAGGACGACGTGCGCCTCGTGCACCAGGCGCCCGTACCCGTGGGAATTGAGCCAGTCGAGGGTGGCCGAGGCACTGCGCGCGGCGTCCATCGCCGGGGTGGTCACGAGGACGATGGCGTGGGCGAGGTCGAGGACCCCACCCATCACCGAATGCATGATCCCGGTGCCGCAGTCGGTCAGGATGATGTTGTAGTAACGCTGCAGTGTGTCGATCGTGCGCCGGTAGTCGGCCTCGTCGTAGGCGGTGGCGGCAGCTGGGTCTTGTTCGGAGGCAAGGACTTCCAGGCGACTCGGAGAGGTGGAGGTGAGGTTGGACACCGCGGCGTAATGGTCGATGGGGCCCATGTTCAGCAGGTCGCGGACGTTGGCCGAGGTCCGGCCCGGAATCCGGTCGGCGAGAGTGCCGCGGTCGGGGTTGGCGTCCACCGCGATCACCCGATCTCCGCGCACCGCGGCCAACGCCGAGCCGAGCCCCACCGTGGTGGTGGTCTTGCCCACCCCACCTTTCATCGACAGCATGGCGATCCGGAAGTCGCCGTTGATCGGTCGCCGGATCTGATCGATCAGCTGCTGACGCCGCCGGGCCGCCCGTGACTCGCCGGGATTGACGTGCCCCGAGGACACCGTGAACACGGCGCGGCGCCAACCGGCCTGCGGGGCTTCGCTTCTGCGATCACGCTGGTGCGCCTCGTCCAACGACGGTACCGCGGCTGGCGGCCGCAACGGATTCGATGGATGCGCAGGTGCAGGCCCCGGGCCAAATGGTGGCGCAGGGGCATACGGTGAGGCCGGGGCATACTGGGGCGCCGGGTATTGCCCGGAAAAGTGTTGCGCGGGTGGCGGCGCGGGGGCCTGGTGAGCGGGTGGACGATGTCCGGGCCACGGCGATGGTGGTGGTTGGTGGGTGGGAGCAGGCGGCGAGGACGGTGCCTGCGGAATGGGCTCGGCGTGGCGCGGAAGAGGCGCGATGGGATCGGTGGTCGGCGGCGCGGGGTGCGGCGGCAGAGGTGGTTGTGATGCAGAGGGTTGTGGCGCAGCGGGATACGGCACCGGGGTGACCGGCATCTGCTCGGCCCGCGGTTCAACCGCGGGAGCACGTGGTGGCGCGGGTGGTGTCGGACGCTGGTCCACGGGCTCAGGGTTCGTCGGCCCACTGTTCGCAGGTCCGTACTCCATAGGCCCGTACTCCATGGGCACGTGCTGTATCGGCGCCTGTGCCGTGTGGCCCGGTGGTATCGAGCCGGGGGGTATCGAGCCCGGTGGTATCGAGCCCAAAGCTGTTGGGTCCGAAGGTGGTGCGGCCATTCCCATGGGGTCTTGCTGCCACGGCGGTCGTGCGGGCCGACGACGACGCCGCGGTTCGGGCGTCGGTGCAGGTACGGGCTGGGGCTGCAGGGGCGGTGACGTGATCGGATGACGCACCGTCATCGCATCGGCGACATGCGGATCGGTGGCATCTGCGTCGTCCGGCGAGGCGTCACCCCGCGTGTCCTCGGGTGGTGTCGGCAGCCCGGTGTCGATAGGGGTCGGGCTGCCGGCGGCGGGTATCTCGTCGTCCGTGAGATAGTTACTGCCTGTGGAGGTTTCGTCGTACGCGGAGACCTCGCCGTCTGTGATGTCGCTGTTCATGGGGATCGGCGGGTCGTCCACGCCGATCGGGACATCGTGTGACGGCTCGTCGATGGACTCGTCGGACAGCGTCGGGATGGTGAACTCCGGGTGGGGTTCCGGTTCCGGCTGGGTACGTCCGAGTCGTGAGAGGAGTTGTGCTGCACGGGTTTCGATCTCGTCGAGATCATCCGAGTCGGCCGCGGCGTCATCCGGGCCGTCCGCCGCATGACGCGGGCCGTCGGTTTGCGGATCATCGGTCTCGGCAGTTTCGCCGGCGGGCGAGGCCAACGGCATCCACATGGCGCCCAAGCCGAGGTCGTCTTCGGACGGCAGTGGGGCCTGGCGCGACGAGCTCTCGGAGGGTGCGGGTTCCTCGGTGACGGCGGTGCCACCCGGCCGGGCGCCGAACGCCGCCAACAGCGGGTTGTCCTCGTCGTCGACGTCGTCGGTAGAACCCGGACCCGCCGATGTCAGCGGGCTCGCGCCACCGAGAATCCCCGCGAAGGGATTGAAGTCGGCGCTGGTGGGGTCGTCTCGAGAACTGACGGCGCCGACCGTCGGACTCACGGTCTCGCCCGGCGTGGCGTCGGTCTCGGACGCGGCGTCGCTGGTGGCCGCTCTTGTGTGGGATCGCTTGTTGCCAAGGGTATTTGCGTCGTCGTCCGGGGAGCCCGACAGCCACGAAGGGGTCTGTGACTCCCCGTGATCGTCTGCAAACATCTGTACCCCGTTCGACGCATCGCACCTTCGGCGGCGCGTGTCCTGACCTCAGCCGACTGTATCGTGAGCCGTGCGCAAGGGTGTTGTTGCGTCATGTTAGTGAATGGGAGGATTGATGGCTCTGCCACCGCCGATGATGTCGGCAGCACAGTCCCGTTCGGGTGCCGTCGCGGTGCGGACAACCCAGGTGGGACTGCCGGTTGCACTCCGCATCGACCCGCGCAAGCTTCAGGGCGACCCCCAGGCGCTCGCCGACGAGATCCTGCGACTGAGCAGGCTTGCGGCGATGCGCGCGCAGGTCGAGATCCGGCGGCAACTCGTCGAGCAGGGCACTGATCCGCAGGTCATCCGGTATGCGCAACTGCCCACCGAGGACGATTTGCACGATTTCGAAGAACTCAACGAGCGTGCCCAGGACGAACAGTCCGGTGACGGATGGCTGAGGCCGGTATGAGAACGCTGGCGAATTCGGTGCTCGCGCGCATCGAGAAACAACGCGACCTGATGGAGTCGCTGCAGGCACAGACCGCCGGCATTCGCGTCAGGGTGTCGAGCCCGGACAAGGTCGTCACCGTCGAGGTCGACGGCGTCGGCGCGATGACGGGGCTGTGGCTGGGGCCCGGCATCACACGGCATACCGATTCGTCGCTTTCTGCGTTGATCGTCGAGACCGCACAGCACGCCGCGCGCGCCTCACTACACCGCCGCAACACCCTGATTCAAGAGTTCACCGATCAATTCGGCCGCCATCAGAACGAGCCACTCGAGCGGTGGGACGGGACAACGGCGACCCCTCGGCGACCTTTGTCGGAATTGCCCGATCCGCAACCGCGGACATCTCCGGAAAGCCTGCGCGACAAGGGCTGAGGACGCATCGTCGGCCACGAATACACCGTAGTATCCGACGCGGCGACGAGTCCGAGTCATTCATGGTGACGACATACCCGCGTTGAGGTTGCACGTGTGGTGATCCATTGATTGACTTGGTTCAAGTTGCTAACGATCGGTTTCACAGTGTGGGGGTCCACGAAACATGTCCAACGGAGTTCTGGCGGTGACGCCGGGGGTGATCGAGACCTTCGCGGCGGCCAATATGTCGGCGAGTGATCTGATCGCACTGGCCTCGAGTGCGGATGCCGAGGCCATGGTCGCGGCGGTCGCGCTGGCGGTGGGTCCGATCGGCGTCGAGTACCTCCTCGGCTATGCGCCCGCGCAGGCATCCAATCTGGCCGCCTCCTTCCTGGTGTCGGCGGGGCACGCAATGATGTCGGCGGGCGCCACGGGCGCGGCCGCCGGTACCTACTTCGCCGACGGCATGCAGGCCTGAGGGCGTGGCGAGTCCCACCGAGGCCGTCGCCGCTGCCGCGACGCAGATGCCGGGGTACGACCCCGGCCCGGTGATCGGTGCCATCGAAAGCCGCCTCGACGAGTACCTGAACACCCCGACCGGTGAGATCCTGAGTCGCCTGGGTCTGCCCGTGCCACCCGGAATCCCCACGCCCGGCCCGATTCCGGGGCTCCCGGCGTTGCCCGGTCTGCCCACAGGTGGTAACACCCTGGCATCGATCGACGGCGGTGCACTGATCCAGCCAGTGCTCGATGCGCTCGGCACGTTGGGTAGCGGGGTGTTCGAGGCTCTCGACCCGACCAAGATCTTCGAATCCATCACCAGCGCCTTCTCCTCGGTGGCGTCGTCACTGCCGACGGTGATCTCCGCGATGCAGCAGGGCTGGCAGGGCGAAGGCGCCGACGCGGCGGCGATGAAGACGGCCCAACTGGGCAAGGACGGCACCGAGGTTGGAGTCCAGTCCGGCAAGATCAAAGGCAACGTGGTGCAGGCCGGGGTGGACACCAAGACCACCGAAGCGCATCTGCTGGAGATCATCTCGCAGTTCGAGGCCACCATGGCCGTCGCGCTTCCGCAGATCGTCACACCGTGGGGACAGGCGATGGCCGTGGCGGCCGCCACCGACGCGATCACCCGTACCACCGCGGTCATGGGCGTCCACAAGGGACTGATGGCCGTCAACACCGCCGAAGTGGCCGCCGACGGTGCGCCGGTGTCGGTGACCAACGCCCCGCAGGTTCCCACCGAGATGCTCTCCTCGATGGTGCAGATGGGAACCGGGTTGATACAACCCGCATTTGGCGTCGTCGAGCAGGTGTTCTCCGCCGGGGAGAAGATCGTGCAGTCGTCGGTGCAGGCCGGGACCAAGATCGGCGAGGCGATCGACAAGGCCCAGCACAAGACGTCCACCGACACGGATACCAGTACGTCGACGACGGCAACCCCCGTCGGGCTCGGTGCCGGCGGTCCGGCCGGAATGGGTGGTGGCGGTGGTGGTTCGAAGCCCACAGGTGCCGGTGGCGGCGGGGGCGGAGGTGTCGGGGTTTCGCCGGTCTCCGCACCACCGAGCAGCCGAACCGCACCGTCGGGCACCCCGCCGACCGAGGAATCAACGAATTCGGGCCAACAGCGCACGGCCGCGGCGACCACCGCGTCGGCCACGACCACCGGCAACGGTGGTTACGCGCCGATGAGCGGAATGGGTTCGGCCGGAGCGGGAGCCGGGGCGGGCAAGGGTGCGGGCAGTGGCCACACCGCCGCCGACTTCCTGCACACCTCCGAATCCGGGAGCGAGATCGTCGGGGACTTCGCCGATGTGGCGCCGGCCGTGATCGGCGAAAAGGACGACGACACCGAGGCCCGCCCCGACATCGACCTGAGAATCTGACGTCTCGCGAGGCGCGATCTCACCAGAACACCCACAACACAGGAGGATTCATGACCGAACTGAGTGCAGACACCGCCAAGATCTCCGAGGTCGCCGGGCGACTGGGCAAACTCGCCGATCGACTGAATGGCGTGCTGAACACCGCTGATGCCTCACTGACGCCGCAGCCTGCGGGCAGTGACGAGGTGTCGGTACGCGCGGCGACCACCATGGGGCAGGTGCACCAGGCGTTCCGGAAGGCCGGCGACGGTGGTGTCGCCGAACTGCGAGAGATCTCTGACGCCGTCGCAACGGTGTCCTCCTCGCTTGCCGATACCGACACCGACCAGGGGTTCATCACCACCTGATCGCTCGTGTTGTGGACGAAAAGCCATCGGTCACAACACTGTTCATTCACTGTTCGCACATTGTTCATGGACCGACCGACGGGGAGGGGACGACGTGGGCTTCACGGGGGTTGTCTGGGCCTCGCGTGACCTGAGACGGCTGGCGCATGACCTCGTCAACGGTGCCGGTGCGGGTCCGATGGGGGAGGCGGGTGAGACCTGGTCACGGCTTGCCCGCGAGCTCGCCGACATCGCCAAGGACTACCGCGCGTTGCTCGCGAAGCTCGACGAGGCCTGGCGCTCGGAGCAATCGGAGGCCGTGCACGCCAAACTCGAGGAGTTCGCCCACTGGCTCGACACCGTCGCGCTCGACGCCGCTGCCAACGCGCGGCGTGCCGAATCCGCCGCGGTGGCGCACGGCGTGGCGGTGCTGGCCATGCCCACGGTGCCCGAAGCGGTGAAACTGCAGGAGGCCTTCGCGATCGGGAGTTCCCTGCAGGGCTACCCGAACGGGCTCGTGGTCGGTGCACTCGGAGCCGGGGACGCCGCGGTGCAGGCGGCCACCGCGAACGCGGTCGCGATCATGAACAGCTACGAGCACACCGTCACCCCGCTGGCTGCGCCGTGGGACACCCAGGCCACACCGAATATCGCAAAGTCCGCCGCCGAGCGAGCCGCCGGAGACGGTGACACCACCCAGGGCACGGGTGCCGGCGCCCCGGCCGGTGGTGCGGGTGGCGTCGGGGCCGGTGGCGGGATGCCCGCGATGCCCTTGGGCGCCTTCGGCACGCCGACGATCAATTCCGATACCTCGCAACGTGGTTCGCGGGTTGTCGCCGCGTCTGCAACCTCGGCGGGCGCCACGACATCCGGGCCGATGGGACCCATGGGGGCGATGGGTCGCGCCGGCGGGGACGACAAGGAGTTCGACTCCGCCCGACCTGCGGCCTCGCTCTCCGATGCCGGCGAGTCGCGGTCCGCGAGCTGGTCGCCGGTCGTGGCGTCGAGCGCGGGCGGATTCTCGGTCGACAGTGTCAGCTGGGGTCCGGACGCCTCGACCTTCGGAGGTACGGCGGCACCGCCGATCGCGGACGACGAGGTCGACATCGACGGCAGCCGGCTCGAACAGGCCTCGTCCAACGATTGGGTGTCGCCGTCGGTCATCGGTGAACGGGGAGGACGCGGATGAGTATGGCAACCCTCGACGTCGATGACGCGCTGAGCGTCGACGAGATCCTCACCTTGGCCGATCGGCTCGGCGTCGACACACTGCCGGATACGCTGGCGCTGTGGCCGACCCAACCGACGGTGGGCGAGCTGCAACGTGTCCGGGATCGGTGCGTCGGGCAGTTGTCGGATCGAGAGCTCATCGTCGACGGCGAGATCGATCCCGACCTCGCCCACGTCCTGACCACGATGCGCCGCCCCGAGCGGGAACTCTCGATCCGGATCATCACCTCCGACGGGTTGCTCCGCGCATCGGTGCTGCGAGTCAAGCGATCTCACGTGGTCGCCACCCGCCGCGGCGACACCGTCCGCGTGCGCGGTTTCGAGGCCGAGGGCAGCGAGCGGGTGGTCGCCGAGGTCGCCCGATTGTTGCCGAAGGCGATCGACGTCGACTGCGGCTCGGTGAGCGCACCGTCGGTCGACGTCGCCGAGCACCTCGCCGGCCTGCGCGCCGCGACTCCGATCGCCGACGAACTACACGCGCTCGGCGCCGATTCGCGGACCGCGCTCGTGCTCGGCGCCGTGCTCGCCGATTACCGTGCGGCCGTGGAGATGCGGGTTGCCGCACTCGATCCGCACGTCGACCGCAGCATCGTCGCCGGCGGCGCCCTCGCGGTGTTCTACGCGGCGCGCGGGTGTGTGCTGAGTGCGCCGAGCACCTCACCGGACGGGCAACTGTGGTGCAGTCTCAAAGGTGGTTCCGACCACCGGATCGCACAGGCGGTTGCGCAGTTGATGTCCCTGCTGCCGGAAGGGTGGTGAGGGACGACCAGCCGAACAGTCACTGATGTCGGGAGTCGGGACACCGACGTCACGACAACGAAGACCACAACAGGGGGTGGCCCGACCGGGCACCCATCGACGTACACCATCGAAGGGAAATGACATGGGACTCAAGATCTCTCCGCAAGAGGCCAAGGCCAAGCTGTCCGACATCAAGGACAAGCGCGATCATGCCAAGCAACTTCTGCAGAAGTTTCAGGACGCCGACGTCGAGATGACCGGCGGTGCATGGCAGGGCGATGCCTCGCACGTGCATCTCCAGAAGACCCACGCCAATCAAGAAGAGTTCGGCCAGATCATCGCGCTGCTCGACCGCACCGTCGATGCCGCAGAGACCGGTATCAACAACGCGGTTGCCGGCGACTCGCACTGACCCGCAGCCGTATTCCCATTCGCAGGCACCCACGACCAGGAGACCATCATGGCACAACAGATCACCTACAATCACGGCTCGATTGACACCACGCTCGGCGATCAGGCGTCATACCTGAAGGCGGCCAACGAAGTTCGTGACGACATCAATGCGGTGTTCAACTCGCTCCTCGAGATCTACGAAGGCGAGGCGGCCACCACGCTGCAGCACGTCAAGTCGCAGATCGACCAGCAGCTCATCGACGCGTTCAACAACATGAACGACTCGACCAAGCATGCGGGTGAGCAGAACCAGATGATGCAGGCGCTCGACGCGAAGAACGCCTCGCTGTTCAGCTGAGACCCACACATCGACGAATCAGGGCGTCCGACACCACGGTGTCGGACGCCCGTGTCGGCGGTGCCACCCTGCGGCTGTCTCACCATGCGGCTGGAGGCCGTGCGGTGCTCAGTCCAGATCGTATGAGGCGCCGACGTAAGCCATTTCGTCATCGCCGGCCACCATCTCCACCACGACCGCCCCACTGCGCGTGGTGACACGAACCGTGTCGGATTCCCGATGGAGTTGGGCCAGCGTGACATCGGCAGAGTCCGACAGCGGCGCCCCGATCGGCTGCACGACCAGTGCGGTGACACCGGAGTTGACCGGCCGCGTGCGGGTGCCGTCGAAGACGATCACCGAGTAGTTGGCCTCGGCCCCGGCATGCATGGCGCCACGGTCGAATTCGGCGACCCACAGCAGGTGGTTGTTGCCCACCGCAGCCACCATCTGCTGCCAGTGCGCAGGGCGTCGCGTCGACACGAGCACGCGCGCACCGAGCGCGATGGCGCGCAAGACCACCTGCTGGGCCAGGTGCAGGCTTCCCGCGATCTCCACGCGATCGATGGTCGGACCGAAGATCGGCAGGGCGACGGCCCGTCCGTGAGGATCGGCGCCGATGAGTTGGCCGCACCCCGATGCCGGGAGCCGCAGCTCACCGAAATCGGCAGGGCTGCCGTAGGTTGCGCGGACACCCACCGACTGCGGGCGCGGAAGTGGCAGTGAGCCGATCAGCGCGTCGAACTGATGTCCGCCCAGCGGGGAAAGCCCGTCGAGATCGACCCGGGCGGGCTGTGCGATCGTGTCGAAGCGGACCAGGCCCGTGGCCTCGATGAGGTCGGTGTCCTCGGTGGTCTGCAACGACAGCGCGAGAGTCGTGGTGTGGGTGGGAACCGTCCACAGCCGATCGAGACCGGCGGAGGTCAGGATCGGTTGCTCGAGACCGTAACTGCGCAGATGCATCTGGCCGGACCGGCAGTTCTCCCAGGTCTCCTCGACGGTCTCCGGTGCGATGCCGTCGGACAGATGTGTGATGGACCGGGTGATCTCGGCCGCGGTCAGCGATCGCACGTCGAATCCGTGCTCGCGCAGGCGATTGGCCACCCGTCGCGTGCCGGTGACGGCGGTTTTGAGGATGCCCGTCGATCCGCCGCCGCGTCGTGCGACGGCCTCGGGACACAATGTGGGATCCAGGCGGACGGTGAGCCATACCGACCGGTGCGCGATGGCCGGCAGTGGGCCGAGTACCTCGTCGTAGACCGCGGCCACCCGACTGTTGCCGCGGGACCGGGAGCCGTTGATGTGCACATCGATGGCCGCCAACGTGATGTCGAACTGTCGGAGGCTCTCGGCGAGAACCCGCACCGGGATGCAGACGGCGTCGACGGTGGCGCCCGGTTCCAGAATGGTCAGTGCTTCCGGGGATTCGGCGATCTCGAGCATCGACACCAGAGCGTCACCGTCCCAGCGCAGGCCGAACTGTGAGCCGTCGGAGGTGGTGATGTCGAAGGGCTCGGAGACCGCCTGGGCGCGGCGTCGCCTGCGGTCGTGCGACATTCGGAAGGACACCCGCTCGCGCACCCGCTGCGCCACCGGGTGCCCGGCCACGGGAATGAACCACACCGCGATCAGCACAGCGACGAGAGCGGCGATCCACCAGGGGATGCCGGTGGTGGCGATGACGACGAGCGCGCCCAGCGCGATCAGCTCGACGACGAGGACGCACCAGGTCGGTGCGATGCGTCGCACCGCGCTCTGCGACGAGGACCGCAACCTCGAGTGCCCGGGCGCGGGCGCGATCTGTGAGCGCGGATCGGCCTGTGCGACGGGCGCAGTGGTCGATGGCGTTGTCACCACGAGATCCTCCCCCCAAACGACGACGGGGCGCCTCAACCGGCCCACGACACCCGACTTCGGGCTACGGTACCCTGGCCACTCGATTGTGGGTGCATCGTGTACGCGAATACGGTTGTTCGGATGGGGGTCTCATGCCGGCGCGCTTGACGACGCGGGCGCAGGTCAACGGATACCGTTTCCTGCTTCGGCGGCTCGAACACGCATTGATCCGTCGGGATTCACGGATGATCCACGACCCCATGCGCAGTCAGGTACGGGCCATGCTCGTCGGATTCGTGATCTGCGTGCTGGTGGTGGGCGCCTGCGCCGCGTTGGCGATCTTCAAACCGTCACCGTCACTGGGCAACTCCACGATCATCACCTCGCAGTCCTCGGGAGCGCTGTACGTCCGGTTCAACAACGAGTTGCATCCCGTGCTCAACCTCGCCTCCGCCCGCCTGATTGCGGGCAAACCCGACAATCCCACCAAGGTCAAGGATTCCGACTTCGGATCGCTGCCCGCGGGCCCCACCCTCGGGATCATCGGCGCGCCTGCCTCGATCGCCAAGGCCGACGATCTGAGTCGTTCGGACTGGTCGGTGTGTGATTCGCAGACCCGATCCGGTGACGACACCTCACCGTTTCGCACCGAGACCGTCGTGCTGTCCTCGGTGCCGGCCCTCAACGCCGACATCGGCGTCGCCCCGGCCGGTTCGGCTGCCATCGCCGAGGACTCCGACGGTCACCACTTCCTGCTCTACGACGGCAAGCGCGCGCCGATCGATCCGACCGATCCGGTACTGATCAACGCTCTCAAGATCACCGACGCGTCGATGATCCACGCCTCGGCGGGGCTGCTTCAATCCTTCCGCCCGGTGCCACCGATCAGTCCTATCGTCATTCCCGACGCCGGTCGCCGGTCGTCGTTGTCGTTTCCCGAGCCCGTCGAGATCGGGTCGATCGTCAAGTCGGTCGAATCCGGCGGCACACGACAGTACGTGGTGCTCTCCGACGGTGTGGCCCCCGTCTCCGACGCCACGGCCGACATCATCCGTTACAGCAACGCAGGCCTGCTCGGCGATGCCATCGAGATGCCGCCTGCCGCACTGAATTCGCTACCGCAGTCCGCTGCGCTGCCCGTCGACACCACCGACTATCCGTCCCGGGTGCCCCAGTACACGTTGGGCGGCTACTCGACGATCTGCACCCACTGGTCGGCGCCGAGCCTCTCGCAGAGCCCCACGGTGGAGATACTGGTCGGCAACCGGCTGCCCATCGGCGAGAACGCGCAGCCCAGTGCTCTCGTCAGCGCCGACGGCGACGGTCCGGCCGTTGACGCCGCCTACATTCCCCCGGGCACCGGCGAATACGTGCAGGCCGCGGGTGAGGGACGGGTCGCCGGTCAACTGTTCTACATCTCCGACACCGGATTGCGCTACCCGATCCCGGACCCGAAAACCGCCGATGCACTCGGCGTTTCCGGTGTCCGCAGTGCCGACGGCAAGCAAACGCTGCCGCAGCTCGCGCCGTGGAATGTGGTGTCGCTCCTGCCCGCCGGACCGACCCTGTCGACCGACGCGGCACTCATCGCGCACGGCGGGTATGACGGGGACACCGGCGCGGTACCGACGAGCCCGTCGGCCGCGGCCGGCGGGTGAGCACTCAGATGTCGAGTCCGCGCACCCAGCCGTAGATGCCCATGATCCAGGCGGCGAACGGGATGATCAGCCCGATCAGCAGGTACTCCAGTAGTTCGACGTAGCGTCGGGCGATCGGCGAGAACTCGAATCGAGGGGCGACGACGCCGGCCGCGAAGACCAGTATCCCCAGCCCGACGGTCAGCAGGAACCCGTACTCGGCCCAATCCTCGAGCAGCAGCACGGATTTGACGATGATGGTCAGTGCGGCGAGCAGGCCGAGACCGACCATCGTCGCAGCCTGGCGCAGATCGTGATGGGTGCGTCCGCGCAGGCACAGTACTGCTGCCGCAAGGGCGGCGAACACCGTTGCCTGCCAATAGAAGTGACCCGTGGAGGTGTCCACGCTGAGATACACCCCGACGACCACGGTGATCGCCGAGCCGACGAGGATTCCGGTCAGATAGGCGTTGGCCCGATCGATCCGTTCGTTGAGGCCGTCGGCGGTCGGTACCGATCGTGAGGTCACCGCGTCGACCCCGTGCACCGTGGGCTCGCCCCGGGTGTCGATGTCGTCGATGGGTTCACCGGCGGTGGGGACCGGGGGGACCGGCAGCTTGGCCAGCGTGATGGTCAGCCTGGGCGCGATCGACACCGCGATCACCGCGACCACCGTCAGCACCGCACCGACCTGACGTTGTGTGACGTCGAAGAGGTTCCAGCACACCGAGGCGACGCCGAGGAACACGGTCAGCGTGATCACCGTGGCGTGTAGCGAGCGATTGACCCCGCTGATCTGGAACGCCAGGAACGAGATCAGTGCCGTGATGCCGAATGCCATCGGTAAGGTCACCGACCCCACCGCACCGGGTAACAGCCGTAACGAGCCGGCGAACACCAGCGGCAGCGCGCATGCGACGGTAGCGCCGGTGGCGTACTCGTCGGACAGGCCGCGCGCGGTGTAGGCGGAGAAGATGATGAGCCCCGCGGCGAACGCCGTGGCCGCAACGGGCACATACACCGGCGGATTCCCACCGGCGAGAAGCAGTACCAGCAGGCCGATGGTCGCGATGCCCGCGACGCCGAAGGCGGCGACCCGTCGTCGTGCCGTACCCCATTCGGGCATTCGTGTGCGCAGGTGTGCCGCGTTGCTCACGGCCTCGTCCTCGACGTCGTCGAAAAGCATCGTCGGCGGATGTTCGCCGACTCTGCGCACCGACAGGACATCGCCCTCGCGGAAACCGACCTCGTCGAGCGAGTGTGTGTCGTCCACGCCGGGGCGCCCGAGTGCCGCCAGGGTCCACAGGCCCGGGGTGTCGTCGAAGAGTTCGAGGCGTTCACCGTCGATGGGGGCGGCGGCGATGAGACGATCGTTGATCAGCCGCAGGACGTCGGGCATGAATGCCCGGATGTCGACATTTCCCGGAACGCCGACATCCAGGGTCAACGACCCCACGAGCAAGGTCACCCGGGTCAGTTCCGGTTCACTCGCGGACTCCGCTTCGAGGTCGTCGAGTGGCTGCAGCGACGGGGGAAGTGTCATCTGGACGAGTGGTCCTTTCGGCTGATGGCCCTGAGCTTCGCTAACGTCATAGATTACTGGCAGGTACCGATGGGGAGGACCTCAGTTCGGTCAGGGAATCGACACCTGGGTAGCGAGGGGTACGTGGGAACAGAAGGATTTGTGCGGCGGCCGCGGATCGCCGCGCCCAAGACACCGGGCGGCGAGGTCGATCTGCAGGCGCCACCGGAGGTCCCGCGTGTCATCCCGGGCAATCTGCTGATGAAGCTGTTGCCGCTGGTGATGGTCGTCGCGGTGGTGGGGATGATCGCGTTGATGTTCACCGTCGGCGGTCGCAGCCTTGCGACCAACCCGATGATGATGATGTTCCCGATGATGATGGTCATGTCGATGGTGGGCATGTTCGTCGGCGGCGGCAGTCAGCGGGCCGGAAAGGCGGCCGCGGAACTCGACGAGGAACGCAAGGACTACTTCCGATACCTGGGCAATCTCCGTGAGGACGTCGACGCCACCGGCGAGGAGCAGCGCGCGGCACTCGAGTGGACGCACCCGGACCCGCGGATTCTGATCGACTTGGCCGGATCGCGGCGCATGTGGGAACGGCGTCCCGACGACGCCGACTTCTGTCATGCCCGGGTCGGGGTGGGCACCCAGCGACTCGCCACCCGACTGCTGGCACCGGAGACCGGCCCCACCGAGGACCTCGAACCGGTCTCGACGGTGGCGTTGCGCCGATTCGTGCGGACCCATGCGGTGGTGCATTCGTTGCCGACCGCGGTCAGCCTGCGGCGATTCCCGGCGATCAACATCGAGGGTGATCGGGCGATGACGCGGTCGTTGGTGCGCGCAATGGTGGTGGAGCTCTGTCTGTTCCACAGTCCCGACCACCTGCAGATCGCGGTGGTCACCGCCAATCCCGATGGCGCGGTGTGGCAATGGCTCAAATGGCTGCCCCAGGCCCAGAATCCCGCCCACGTCGACGGCATCGGTCCGATGCGGATGGTGTTCTCGTCGCTGTCGAAGTTCGAGGCGGTGATGGGTGCCGAGCTCAGTGAGCGGGGACGATTCTCGCGCAACGCATCTCCGAATCAGACGGTCAAACAGATGATCGTGGTGCTCGACGACGGTTACGTCTCCGGTGACGAGCGTCTGGTCACCGAGGCCGGCCTGGAGTCGGTCACCGTGCTCGACCTCAACGCGCCCAAGGACGGACTCGCGGCGCGACGCGGCCTGCAGTTGCTCGTCGACGCCGACACGATCGCAGCGCGCGGGCCGGCCGGGGTGGAGACCTTCGGGGTGCCTGATTCGCTCAGCGTCGCCGAGGCCGAGGCGGCCGCCCGGCGGATCGGGCGGTACCGGCCTGCCAACGCCGCCCAGCACATCGTCAGCCTCGAGGCCGAGGTCCGTGGCAATGCGATCGATCCCGGCTTGATGGCGATGCTCAAGATCCCCGACGCCGCCCAGATCATCCCCGAAGAGATCTGGCGGCCGCGTTCGCCGCGCGAACGCCTGCGCGTTCCGATCGGTATCACCCCCAACGGTCAGCCCATGGAACTCGACATCAAGGAGGCCGCCGAGTACGGCATGGGCCCACACGGCTTGTGCATCGGCGCAACGGGTTCGGGCAAATCGGAATTCCTGCGCACGCTGGTGTTGTCGATGATCACCTCGCACTCGCCGGAGGCGCTCAACCTGGTTCTCGTCGACTTCAAGGGTGGAGCCACCTTCCTCGGATTGGATCAGGCGCCGCACGTTGCGGCAGTGATCACCAACCTCGAAGAAGAGATCACCATGGTCGACCGCATGCGTGATGCGCTTTCCGGAGAGATGAATCGACGTCAAGAACTGCTGCGTCGCGCCGGGAACTACGCCAACGTGGGCGATTACGAACGGGCACGGGCCAACGGAGCACCCCTGGACCCGCTGCCCGCATTGTTCATCGTGGTCGACGAGTTCTCCGAGCTCCTGTCCCAGAAGCCGGATTTCGCCGAATTGTTCGTGATGATCGGTCGATTGGGCCGTTCGCTGCACATGCATCTGCTGCTGGCTTCTCAGCGCCTCGAAGAGGGCAAACTTCGCGGGCTGGACTCACACCTCTCATATCGGATCGGTCTGAAGACGTTCTCCGCCGGCGAATCCCGGCAGGTCCTCGGGGTGCCTGACGCCTATCACCTGCCGTCGGTGCCGGGCTCGGCATTCCTCAAGTCCGACGCCGACGAACCCAAGCGATTCAACACCTCGTACGTGTCGGGGCCGTATGTGAAGCCCCGCGCGCAGCTCGGCGGTGCTCGGCATTCGGAGTTGGGAGCGCTTGCGCCCAAACTGTTCACGGTCGGTCACGTGGACAAACCGGCGGTGTCCGAGGCGTCTTCGACGCTCACCGCCGCCGAGCAGGCCGACCTCGACCGCTACGAGTCCGAACTCAAGGCAGCCGAAACCGGCAATACGCCCTCGCTGCTCGATGTGGTGGTCGCGCGGCTGAAGGGGTACGGACGGCCCGCACACGAGGTGTGGTTGCCGCCGCTCGACGACAGTCCCGCGGTCAACGAGTTGCTGCCCGGCCCCGACTGGCGCGATCCGGCGAACATCAACGGGGCCCTGTGGATGCCGATCGGCATCCTCGACCGCCCCTACGATCAGCGCCGCGACGTGTTGAGTATCGATTTGTCCGGTGCTGCAGGCAATGTGGCGATCGTCGGCGGACCGCAGTCCGGCAAGTCCACCGCGCTGCGCACGATGATCGCCGCGGGCGCACTGACCCACACACCCGAGCAACTCCAGTTCTACTGCCTGGACTTCGGTGGTGGCACGTTGGTGAGTTTGCAGAATCTCCCGCACGTCGGCGGTGTCGCCGGGCGAATGGACCGCGACAAGGTCAACCGCACGGTCGCCGAGGTCTCCACGGTGCTGCGCGAGCGCGAAGAACGTTTCCGCGAGTTGGGTATCGAATCGATGCGGGACTTCCGGCAACGTAAGGCGCGCCTAGCCGCCCTGTCGCCGGCCGAGCGTGCTGCGGACCCGCTCAGCGCCGATCTGCACGGAGACGTCGTCCTCGTCGTCGACGGATGGGCGTCGGTCCGCAGCGACTTCGAGGCGCTGGAATCCCAACTTGTCGACATCGCTCTGCAGGGTCTGTCCTACGGTGTGCACCTTGCCGTTTCGGCGTCGCGATGGATGGAGATCCGGGCGAACGTGAAAGACATGCTCGGTACCCGCATCGAGCTCAAACTCGGTGATTCGTCCGACTCGGAGATGGGACGCAAAGCACAGGAGGCCATTCCGGAGAATCGGCCGGGCCGGGGGATCGGGCGTGAGCGTCTGCACCTGCTGATCGGCTTGCCGCGCATCGACTCCGACTCGTCGGTGGACTCCCTGCCCGAGGGGGTGCAGACCATGGTCGCCCAGATGACCGAATTCTACGGCGCCCGGCGCGCACCGCAGGTCCGCACGCTACCCGATCGACTCGACCCGGTACCGGTGCTCGCGCGCGCGGAGCGGGAGGGCTCGCTCTCCAAGTCGCGCATCGTGATCGGCATCGACGAGGCGGCACTCGCACCGGTCGTCGTGGACTTCGAGGCGCAGGCGCACCTCGTCGTGTTCGCCGAGGCCGAGGCGGGTAAGACAACCCTGTTGCGCAGCATTGCCGAAGGTGTTGTGCGCAACGCCACGCCAGACGAGGCGAAGGTCATCATGATCGACTACCGCCGTGGACTGCTCGGTGTGATGGAGGGTGAGCAACTCGGCGGTTACGCCACCGCCGAGGACTCGGCGACCAAGATGATGGCCAATCTCGCCGGCCTGCTCAAACTCCGCCTACCACCCGACGACGTCACCCAGCAGCAACTCAAGGAGCGCTCATGGTGGTCGGGCCCCGATGTCTACCTGCTCATCGACGACTACGACCTGATCGTCACCGCCACCAACAACCCGTTGGCGCCCGTGGTGCCCTACCTGCCGCAGGCCCGCGACATCGGCCTGCGGGTGGTGGTGACGCGCCGGGTCGGCGGAGCCGGCCGCGCCCTGTATGACCCGTTTGTCGGACGCCTGAAGGACTTGTCCTGCAACGGCCTGATCATGGGTGGTACAAAAGACGAAGGTCCGTTGCTGGGCAACTTCCGGCCGCACCCCATGCCGCCGGGACGAGGCATGTTCATCTCGCGGACGCAGAGTTCGGGGATGATCCAGTTGATGATGTGACGACGGGGAGGGGTTAGCTGTGACCGAGAACCAGATGGGCAAGATGGCCAACGACAAAGGCCTGGGGCTTCATTTGTCCCCAGCCGTCGAAGGCCAAGTCGATCAAGCGCTTTCAGATATCAAGAACTTCTTCGGAAAAAGCATGTCGACGTTGGTCCCCGATCTCGGTGATGCGCTCGGTAAGGCATTGGACGGACAGAGCGCCAAGGGACGCCTGCAGGGTTTATTGACCGATCTGGATACACAACGGCACCACCAGTCGGACATGGTGGATGACACCAAGCTGCTGATCGACAGCGCGCTCAAACACGTGCGCGATGCCGACGGGCCGAGGTAGTGGGCGAGGAGACCCGGACGTCGATCAGTGTGCCGTCGGTTCCGACGGCCGTCCGTAACACCCTCGACACCCTGATTTCGCTGCAGAACGCGACGCAGCGAAAGCCGGGGACGGACACGCAATCGTTGGAGGTCAATCATGAGAATTGGGACTCCAAGACGTTCTTGCAGATGCGTGATGTCAAGGACAGCCTCAATGCGGGCACGGTGCGCGCCGTTGCAGCCGGCTGGAAGACCCTCGGTTCAGAATGGGCCGACGCGATGGAATCGTACAAGAAGAACATCGCAGATGTGACCAGTGGTGATTGGACGGGTGATGCGGCATCTGCCGCCAACGGCGCCGTGAGTTCTTTCGTCGGTGAGTTCCCGCACAGCATTCGGGAGTTCGGCGGTTCGTTGTCCGACAGGCTGACCCATCTCGCGGAGAATTTCGACCTCGTGGTGTCGAACTTTCCGGAAACACCGGAGTCGCGCTATCAACACCACGAGTTCAACAACGAATCGATGGCGGAAGTTCGCAACTACTATTCCTACGACGAAGTGGTGACAGAAAATACTTATACCGGAGGCTATACCTGGAAGTTCGCCGATATGGACGGCGACGAGAACTCGCCTTTTGATGATTTGAAGAAGATACTCGACGATTCGTATGCGGCCGCGACGAAGGCCAAAGAATTGTTGACCACCAACTACTCGCAAGCGCTCGATGCCGTCCTACAGAATATGCCGACCATGGCCCCAGCCAGTGGTAACCCGACAGGCGGGTTCGACAGTGGGCCCATGGGCGGTGGTGCAGGTGGTGCAGGTGGCGGGGGAGGCGGTGGAGCAGGTGGCGGGGGAGGCGGGGCCCCGCACCCGGACGTCTCCAAAGCTGTGAACCGAGCACTCGATGACATCAAACGCCAGCAGGTAACCCCTGCGTCGGGTTCGGAGAATCCGATGCAACAGGTTGCGAACACCGCGGGCCAGGCATTGAGTTCATTGGGTTCGCAGGCAGCGCAAGGCGTCCAGCAAGCGCTCTCCCAAGCCGAACAGACCGCGCAACAGGCGGTACAACAAGCAGCGCAGCAGGTTTCGGCGACAGCACCAACCGGCGAGGCATCGGGGTTCTCCGGAATGGTGAGTCCGGCGGCACTGCGCTCCGGCGCCGGGGGCGGTGGCGCAGGCAAAGGTGGCGGTGGAGCTGGTAAAGGCGCCGGAGGCGGCGGTGGCGCGCCCGGCGGAGGGACCCCGGAGAAGCCCACGGAACGCACCACCAAAGCCGGAACCACTTCATCTGAGCAAACGACGACTGCGCGTCCAGCCGCAGGCATCGCACAAACATCACAGGGGACGGGGACCTCGGGTGCAGGAGCGCCCGGCGCGGGAGGACGAGGAGCGGGTGGTGGCGGAGACAAAGTCCACAAGGTACTCAAGGCGTTGCGTACACGTGTCAATGGAGAGGCGATCGTCGGTGTCGCCAAAGACGACGCAGCGCCCGTAACCACGGGCGACAACGGCGAGAATCCCGGTCCGGACGGAGGGGTACGCGCCTGATGGTCTCGGCGGTGTGGCGGATGAGTCCGGTTGCGTTCAAAGAAATGTGGGAGCAGTTCCACTACGACCGGCTTCCCTATCCGATGCAGGTTCGATCGACGTCGACCACACTGGGCGAATACGCCGACGAACGAATTGTTGCGCTCCAAGAGGCGCACAGAACACTGACCGAATGGTACGAACCCGCGCTCACGGCCCTGACCAATCCCGAGGTTCGTATAGAGATCTTCGGCTCGCGGAGCAGGATTCCGATTCGCCTACACGTCGGTGTCCGTGGTGAGATCGCCTGCATCGCAGCTCAACAGCCGGGAGTCGATGAAGACGCTGGTGGTGAAGTGGGGTTGCGTGCCGTTCGTTCGTCGGACGTCGGTCGAGCGCTCGCGGCCACTCTGGCGGTCGTACCCGGCCAACCGCAGCGTGAGTGGCGGTTCACGGGAGGCCGCGCGACGGCAGACGAGCAGGCCAAAGAGCGTGAATTGGCCACAATGTTCGCCGGCGGATTGGATGCCGTCATTCCGGTGGGTATTCTCGCTGGCCCGGCCATTGATTGGCGTAGCGACGACAGTTCTCACACCTTCGACATCGTGAGCGTTCGCGACCATGGCGACCTGATCGTCAACCGGGCTGCCAGACAAGTGGTCTCAGCGACTCCGGAGCGCACGGCGAAGGCATTCGACACCTACGTCGCCGCCGTCAGGAAGATCTACGAAGGTCGCCGTTGAGGTGACTCAGTTCGACGGCAACGTCATGCTGGGGTAGGTGATGTGAGGGCGTAGCGGCCGCATGGACACGGTCCACCCGCCGTCGGTCACCTGAACCTTGATGGTTTGCGCGGACTCACCGACCACCTCGGCGGTGCAGGTGAAGCTCGCCCCGACCGTGGTGGGTGGTTGTTGCGGGCAGGTGATGGAGCTGACGTTGCCTGCGCCGTAGACGGACTTCGCATCCATCGTGACCTCGCTCATCAACTCGGCGCGATCGTGACTGCTGGATTGGTCGCCGCCACTTCCGATCAGCAGCACCACCACCGTCACCACCACTGCGGTGATCACTGCCACCGCAACCACGATGCCTCCGATGATGATCGGCTTCCGGTTCTTCTTAGGATGTTGCGGCGCAGGCCACGCAGAACCACCCGGCCCGGTGTGAGGTCCCCAGCCCGGACCGCCCTGTGGAGGTTGGGGAGCGGGCCCGAATCCGGTCGACGGTCCTGCGGCGTGACCTTGTTCGTGGTACGGACCAGTCATGACATTCCCCCAAGCACGTCGGCATTCTGTGGTCTCGGGTGTCCAACGCACCTCTCCGACCGGCGCCGAAATTACCAGCGTCCCAAGCATTCAGCGCCGCGAGGTCCACAAGCCGTCCGCGGGTCCGACATCTACGGCATTTCCGACGTCTCGCCGGTATCGGTGACGTGAACGACGTGACTGTCGAGCCCGGCGCGGGCGTGCACGCGATATCCGGCGGCCACCCGCTCGATCATCAGATGTCGGGGGTCGGCCTCGATGTTCCGACAGGCCAACCAGATCAGGGCCGCATCGGTCGCGGCGGCCGGTGCGAGTACGGGTGCGGTGGCGGGAGGAACGACGCCGGTGGCGCAGAACCGGACTGCCCACGGCGGCAAGTCGATTCCGTTGACCTCTGCGTCGGCACGATAATCGCTGGGACGCATCAGGTCCACCGGCGGTGGTGCGATCTCGGGCGATGTCGTGAGGAACGTGCCGCCGTCGTGGGTGATGCAGACTTCGGCTCGCCACCAGGGCATTCCGTTGCCGGCGTCGAGGGTGCGGAGCCGGTGCAGCGCGGGTATCCGCACCGGGGCGCAGATGCCGACGTCGCCTCCGGCGCGCGTGACCCGCAACGTGGCGCGGGCTGCTCCGGCTGCGGCGCACAGGGTTCCGGTGATCGACGTCCAGCCGGGCGGTGCGGCGCGGATGAGGCTGTCGAGTATCGCTTGTCGAAGTGCCGATGCCGACTCGGTGATGTCGACGCGCTGGGTGCGCAGCCAGTCGACGACGAAGCAACCTCGGAGCTCTTCGTGATCGGCTGGCATCCCGATGGTCGCCAGCAGCCACGGAAGATGTTGGGCATCAAGGGTTCCTATGGTGTGACCGGCTCCGGGAAGGCAGCCGGCGAGAAGCGATCCGGTGCGTGCCGGGTCGTCGAGCCCGACCCGATTCATGCTCATGGCCGCGATACCCAGAACGCCCTCGACGGTGGGCCGGCCATCGAGTAGTTCGTCGATGCGCACGCGCACCGCGCGGATCGCGACTTGCAGCATCTCATCGATATCTGTGGGGGAGTGGCGGTCTCGGATGGTGTTCCACCGCGCGTTGCGCTCGCCCGGGGCGCAGCCCGCCGCCAGTACGGCCAGCTCTCGCAACCATCGGTCGGCGACCACCGGATCGATGACGGCACTCACCGCACGTGGTCTTCGATCGCGGCGGACCATGCCGGCTCGGCGCGGAGCCGGAAGTCGAGGAAGTCGGCGTCGTCGACGGGGGCGAGGAATCCGCAGAAGAACATCATCGTCTGTGCGCGAGAAGCCCATTCGGGACAATCACGCAGACGCAGACCGGTCCGGATGAGGTTAGCTGCGTGTTCGGGTTCGAGGGTGGGTGCGCCGAGAAAGCGCCGCAGATGCGGGGCGACGGTCGCTGCCGCGCCGGCCAGCGTCGCCGCCGCCGGGTCGTCACCGAGCGCGACGCGCAGCAGTGTCTCACCGATCATCGTCACCTGCACCGCCACTTCGGGGTCGAGGCGTTGCGAGAGTGCGCCGAAGCCGTCGGCATCGTCGGCGTTGACCGCAGACCGAATGCGGTACACCGCATCCCATCCTCGCTCGGAGAACACACCGACCCCGCTCACCTCAGTCCGGCTTTCCGGGGGCCGATGATCGCGGCGGGCCGAACCCACGGGTCGCCGGTGGTGGAGTCGTAGCCATGACGCTGTTCGAAGGCGACGCGGAACTCTTCGTCGGAATGTGCCGGGAGCCCTGCGCGCGTGGGATAGATCCGACAGTCGTCGCCGACGTAGAACCGTGGTGAACCGACGATCAATTGATCGAACGGGGTGTCCGGTGGCTGGTACATGAACACCCGATAGCCGACCGGCAGCCGCACCGCGACGAGCATGCGGGTGTTGAACCGGGGCCCGAGACCTCGTTCGGCTGCCTTGCGCCGAACGATGTCGAGTGCCTCGGCGGGCCCGGCGACCGGCCGTTGCCCCGAGCCGTAATCGATGGTGCCCTCGGTCAGATAGCTGCGGAGCCAGCCGGGGGTGTCCTCGGCCAACGGTCCAGGTGATAGCTCTGCATAGAAGTCGCTGATACGCAACAACTGTGAGGGGTGCGGCGTCGTGTTGCGGTTCATCACTGCCAACTCGGCACCGGTGTCGGAGGCTTCAATGTGCCCAAGCCATGACAGTCCATGCGCCTCGCGGTATCCGATGAGGTCGGGCATGAGGATGAGTGTGGTGAAAACCGCCTCGGATTCGGCCGGCGTCGTGACGGACAAGTTGGCCAATAGCTGACCCGTCGCCATGGTCACCGTGCCCTCGAAGCTGATCCAGTCCTCGGGGCATGCCCGGTCCAGGGAGCCGAGGATCAGCATCACGAAGTCTTCGCCGGTGAAGTCCGCGCCGGAAGTGATGTTGTCGTGGCGCCACCTACGCAGTGACTGTTCTCGGGCTCCTTCCGGATCGGCCGGGAGTTTGAGCCCCCACACCAGCTCGAGGAGCGCGACGACATCCGGGCTGGTCACGGCGGCCTCGTCGTGCGAGGCGATCGCCGTGAGCAGTCGGTAGAGGTGTGCGCGCGTGTAGCCCTCCGGTAGGAGCAGTTGGTGCTCGAGCAACCCGGCGATGAGCCATAGCTGGTTCTCCGTCGGGTTGCCGTCGCACACGCGTTGCAGGCGGACCTGCAGAGCGGTCATCGCGACGGCAATCATCACCTCGCCGTCCTCGTCGGGCAGGGTCAGCAAGTCCTCTTCGATCGGCCACCGATCTCGTTGCCCCCGAGCCGAACTCACGAGCGTCAAGACCGACCATGCCCTGTCGAAGCTCAGCGGTGAGGGCATCATGACTCCATCGCCCTGGCCCACACCGGCTCGAGGTCGTCGCGTAGCCGGTCCTCGGCGGCGCCGTCGGGCATCAGAAATCCGACCAGCGTCGCGAGGATCACCGGTCGGTCCACCCAGTCGGGCAAGGGATTTCCGGCCAGTAGGGGCGCGAGGATGTCGACGACGTGATTGACGGTCAACGCGTGACGGGTGTCGAAGCGCGCGAGGTGACGGTGCAGGGTGCGCGCGGTCAGTCGTATCGTCTCCGGCAACGGATGGGCGCCGGTGTACTGCGCGAGCAGGGTGGGTGCCATCATGCCCAACTGTCGAGCCTGCTCGACGTCGACCTGCCCGACCAGCGCGGAGACCGCGTCAACGTCACCGTCCCGGACGGCGGCGCGCAGGTCGTAGACCATCTCCCATCCCGCGTGCGGGAATACCGAGTGGGCGGTGCTCATGCGGTCACCCTATCCAGTTCTGCTGTTGTGCGGCGCAACGCGTCACCATGATTGGGCGAGATCGAGGACGGTGAATCCCTCCGCCGACGAGGCCGGGGGATGCGGCAGCGAGGCCAGCAACTCGGGGCGGATGTCGCCGGTGCCGACCTGCCCGACGTAGTCGATTGCGGCTTGCGCGCTCACCTCGATGCCGGCCTGGGCCAAGGTCGAGCGGACCAACTCTGCGGTCGTCGTGGAGGTCCAGACCCCGGGGACGGCAGGCGTGAGCTCGGCGATCGGGGTCCATTCCGGAGGGCCGGTCAGGTGCGCTCGGGACCACCGGCCCTCGGACCACCAGTAGCAGAAGGTCAGCATCCCGGCGGCCGCGCGCTCGTCGAGGACGATGTTGCTGACCCAGGCGGGCGCGCCGCGATAGAGGTCGGGTGGTTCGAGATGTCCGAGGTACGCGGTGGTCATCAGCGCCGAGTGATCGGAGCCGCCGGAGAGCACGGCTCGACCGCGGGGCAGTCGGGTGAGCGTGCAACCGCCGAGTTCGCCGCGGAAGATCCCGACCGAGCTCGTCATGCGCGGCCCGTCGAAGGCATCGACCGCGGCGAAGATCGCCGACAGCGCGGCAAATCGCGGCCACAGCAGGGGCAGCGGCGGCAATTCATCGGCAGGGTGCACGCACTCTGCCGGCGGTGCTTCGGCGGCCACCGACGCCGCACGCAGCTGGGCGCCGGTGGCGTGGACATGTGCGAGTAACCACAACGGGGTGGCAACCCCGGCGGACATGCTGACGTCGGTCAGGTAGCTGGCCGGTGGGAACAGCAGATGGTCGGGCGGGGCGCCGACGAAGCCGTCGAATGCCGCGATCTGTGGTTGCTGTCCGCGATGCTCGGTGATCCGCAGCCACATCCATGGCGCGTCGCCTGCGGTGAGTTCGCGGTGTGCCGCGGCGGCACGCAGCACCGCCGGATCAACGGTGAGCGGCAGCAGTCGTCCGTCGGGCAATTCGACGGCCGCGCGGGTGCGGTGCTCGTTGGCGGCGATGGCGATCTCGGCGATATAGAACGACCAGGCCGGCGGCAGCGTGTCATGCATTCCACCGACAACCTCACCGAGGAGCATCTCGGGGCTGCGGTCGGCCCCCGCGCGGGCGGCCGGCGGCTCGGCATCGCCGCCCATGTCACGGAAACCCCAGTCCAGCGACACGTCGTCGGCGGATTCGGGGGTCGGCGATGAGGTCATGGGTCTCCCTCGGGACGCGTGTTCGGTGGTGGTCGGACGTCGTGATCGTAGGGTCTGGCGTGTCGGGCGGCTAGCGGCGGTCATTCGCCTGTGAAAGTATTGCGGCCAACTGTGCAGAGCACCTACTTGGGGGACGTGTGACGACGGCGGACGACGGACTCGGGTTCGATTTCCACGAGCTGATGGCCAGCGCACAAGAGCAACTCACCGCGATTCGGGAGGTGCAGCGGCGCCGGGCCCAGCTGATGGCACATGCCACCGTCGCCGACCGGACGGTCACGGTGCACGTCAACGCCCAAGGCGTGGTGATCAAGACCGAGATCGACCCCGACTTCCTCGACGATCACGATCTCGAGGATCTGTCGGGGTTTGTCACCCAGGCGGCCCAACAGGCCGCCGCGAAGGTCGCCCGTGAAGGTGAAGCCCTAATGGAATCGGTGCGACGAGCGGGCGCGGCACTTCCGTCGCTGTCCGAAGTCATCGACGGCGCACCCGATTTGCGTGATTTCGCGATCACTCCCGAACAGATCTCGACGGCGCCACCGGGCTCGGCCGAGCGGTCGACGGCCCGACATCCGGGCGTCGGTCGCTGGACGTGACCCGACGACGAACACCCCATCCGCCCGCGGCCGGCGCACAGCGATGTCCACCGGCATCGACACCCCGAAGGAACGACCATGGCTGACCTAGAAGTCACACCCGCGGCATTGCGTGCTGCTGCTGCGCATCTCGCCGCCGCGAGCAGTAATCTCGGCGAGGTGTTGTCGAGTCTCGAGTCCAGCCTGGCCGGCGAAGGCGCGCCGTGGGGCGACGATGAACCCGGCACCCAGTTCGCCACCGGCGGTGCGGGCGGCGGCTATCTGGGGCAGAAGCAGGGTGTGTCCGAAGCGATCTCGGCGAAGGTCGACCTGCTCACCACCTACTCCGAGGGATTGCGGAACACCGCTGACAACCTCGAGGGCGGCGACACGGCCGGGACGTGAACCTCAGCGCTGACCACCGCCGCGAGACCGGGGCCGCCCTACCGGTGAGCGCACCGTGACCATCGGGATTCCCGGATGGTTGCAATGGGTGTCGTATCTGGCCGGTGAGAAGTGGCCCCAGGGCGACGAGGACGCCATGTGGCGTATCGCCGACACCTGGCGCACCCACGCCGACCAATTGCGGGATCTGATTCCCGATCTCGACTCCGTCACCCAGGAGACGCTGTCGGTCATCGAGGGCGCCTCTGCGCAGGCGATCGCAGACCAGTTCACGAAGATGTTCTCCGGCGACTACGCCGTGGACAAACTGGCCGAGGGTATGGACGGTTTGGGAGATCTGGCCTCGGCCACGGGAACCCAGATCCAATACACCAAGCTCAACATCCTGGCCTCCCTGGGCATTGCGGCTATCCAGATTGCCATCGCGCTCGCCAACGCCTGGGAGACGTTCGGCGGGTCGCTGGCCGGGATCCCGATCATCGAGGCCATCACCCGCGCTGCGATCGCCGTCATGGAGCGCACGCTCCTCAAAGAGATCGTGGAGAAGATCGGCGAGACCGTTGCGGCGACCACGATCAAGAAGCTGATCGAAACCACCGTAGGACGTATCGCATTCGAGACCCTCAAGTGGACCGCCCTCGGCGCGGCACAAGAACTCGGTATCCAGGGCTATCAGATCTCGCAGGGCCACCGGTCGGGAATCGACGTGCGACAACTCGGCTCGGTGGTCGAGTCCTACGCACTCGGCGGTGCGATCGGTGGCGCCTCGAGTGTGGGGATGAGCAAGTTCGCCGACCGGGCGTTCGGGCAGGTCACCGAGAGCACCTCGAAGGGTGCCATCCTCGCTCGCGGCGGGGTGATCGGTTACGTCAGTGGTGCAGCGGGCAACAGTGGCGCGATGCTGTTGACCGGTGGTCATTTCAATGCCGCAGGCTTTTTCGGGTCGTCGCTGATGGGGGCGCTGCCCGGGAAATCCGAGGGTGCCGGACTCGCCGCGGATGGTGCCGGGCGCGAAACGTTCACCGGTACGGTCGGCGGTTCTCCGACGGCCGGCGCCGCAGACGGCCTGGGTGAGCACGGAACTGCCGGACACCCCGACGGCGCGATCACCGACGCCACCACCACTGAGGCGACTGCGGGGCAGGGTGCCCCGGTGCTCGCCGACACCTCGCATCCCGGCGGAGGCGACACTTCTGCAGGACCGACGGCGCCGCAGGCAAACACACATGTCGACGGATCCTCCTCACCCGTCGACGGAGTTGCCGGCTCTGCCGATCGCTCTCACGATGGCGCGGGAAGTGTTGGGCTGCAACCGGAGCCGAGTGTCGCGGCCGATACCGGGGGAGTGCCCGTCGGCGGCGCGCACCCAGAGTCGGTGTCACCCTCGACGGCTGCCGATGCGCCCGCGACGACCGCGGCCACCGCAGCGGGACCCTCGGCAGCGGCCTCGGCGCCGGGTAGTCCCGTTGCCGCAGCCGGACATTCGGCGGCACCGACGGCGGGCACGGGTTCGTCGACGGGCGCCGCAACCGCGGCCGCGGCCGGTGGCAGGCCGACGGTCTCGGCGATCGCCGAGCACCCCGCCGCGTCGGGTGCGTCGGTGACCGCGCGACCCGAAGGCGCTGGCACGCCAAGGACATTGACCGCGGCGACTGCGGTGCGCGCAGACGCCGCGGCACCGGCCGGGGGAGCGGAGCGCATCGGCGCGGAGCGCGGTGTCACCGCGCGGGCTACGGTGGCAACCGCGGACGCGATCCGGTCGGCTGGGCCCGACGGGGTATCGCGGCCTGCCGCCGACGCCGGATCGTCGGGTCGTTCCACCGGCGGCAGCGAGGGCGAGTCCGGTGAGCGTGGCGGACCGCCGCCGGCCCAGCGTCCCACGACCGACGCCTCCCGATCCGGGGATTCGGCGCGCACGGCTGAACCCGCGCGCGCAACGGATTCGAGCCCTGCCGATCGAGAGGGCGGGTCCACCCGCCCGACAGACGGGGATGCTCACACGCGAGAGTCCGCAACGCATCAGCACGGTGGCGGGGACGAGCCGCGGCGGTTCACCGCACACGACGGCGGCGACGAGCAGACGGGCGGGCGTCACGGTCGCGAGCCCGCCGACCCCGAGGTCTCCCACGTACCGGATTCGGCAGCCGACATTGCCTCGGCGGAAGCCGCGCGAGTGGTGACCGCACGGTTCGGCGATCTGCCGGTCCGGATGGAAATCGTTGCCGTTGACGGACTTCCGCATGATGCCGCGCACCTACCGCATCTGATCGACCGTGACGGTGCCGGTCACATCTCGTCGGAGCCTCCGGCGGAGAGCTCGCGCCCGGTGCGTACCGAGGGTGACGGCGACGGGGACGTGGTGCCCGATCGCGACGCCGACGATGCGGCACAGCCGCCCACGTCGCACGACGGCGGCCGCACAGAGAAGACCGAAGAACTCGCCACCGCGCGCAGGGTGGCCGATGACGCGGCTACCCAGCGGATGGAACGGGAGTCGCGTGAGGCCCCCGCGCGGGTGCTGAAGAGCTTCGATGACGCGGCGCAGAAGGTGATGTCGTCGATGACGACGCGCGCGGAGGGGCTGCCGGTCGGCGTCGGCGGTGACGTGCACCCGGCGCCGGACGCGGTCACGATGCTGGCGGTGTCGGGGTCGTTGTTGGGTGCGGTGTCGGTGAAGGCGGCCTTTCACGGCGCGGCGCGGCTGACCGATGCGGTGCGAGCACGTCTGGGAGGCGCACGCACCGAACATCCTGCTGTCGCTCACGATCCCGAACCGAATGCACCCGAGGGCATTCGGCCCGAGGGGATCGACGATGCCGCGGAGGTCGGCGTCATCGACGCCGCTTCCGGGGTGCCGGACCGGGTGGCGCTGTCATCGTCGATGACGCGGGAAGAAGCCGACCGTGCTCTCGGGGTTCTGGACCAATCCAATGTGTCCGGTCAGCAATGCGGCGACCAGGCGATCGCGGTGCGTGATGGGTTGTTGTCGGGCGAGGCGGTGGCACCGGAAAACCGAGGCAGTGACTTCGCGGGGCTCAGTACCTCCGAGTTGGCAGATCGGTTGGGGGTGGACGGATTCGACCGCGCATCGGTCGATTCGGTCGCCGGTTCGCTACACGGCTTGGGCGAGCACGCATCGGCCACAGTGGTGGGGCGCACGGAGGCCGGTGGCGATCTGCATGCGGTGACCGTGGCACGTCTCGACGGCGAGCACGTGGTCTTGGACCCCTCGGCGCCCGCCGGTGAGCGGGTGATGAGCTTGGCCGACGGACTGGGTCATTTCACGGAATTCGGCGCCGCCTACCACGACGGTCGTGGACCAGTCGGAATCGAAGACGCGCGACTGACGCATCCCAGAGCCGAGTTGGGCGGCCGCAAGGTATTTGGCGATCACGAGTTGGTCGGGACCAGGCGCGGGGGGCCGCGGCAGGGCGAATTCCGGGACGAGCGCACTGAACACGACGAGCGCACTGAACACGACGAGCGCACTGAACAGTACGACGGGGAGCGGAGTGGGACTCGTCGGGCCCGAGACGACGGCGGCGGGTCGGGCACGAGGCGAGCACCAGCGGTTGAGGCCGACGCCGACCTCAACGGTCATGCAGGGCGTTCTCGCGAGCGCGATGACGCGGGCGTGCCACTCTCGTCGGAAAGGCTCGCGCGTGATGGCGAGTCGGACGTACCGACGGAGCGCGTGGACGGAGATCGATCTGCCGAGAATGCGCGGGCGGGAGATGTAGACGGTCCGCACCGCGATCCCGGTCAGCCTCGCGACGGCGAGCACGACCCGGGCACGGAGCAACCGGACCCGACCGATGCTCCGGGCAGGGGAAAAACAGATCCCAGGGAGCCGATCGATGGCCTGGAGCACTCGGGTAAGTCGGTTGTCGACAAAGTTGCCGATCGTCGGTACCTGGAGAAGTACTACCATCGGACCCACCACGACGGGAGACCGCGGTGGGATCGAAACATCAAGGGGGCGTTGGACGCGGACGGTGATCGGATTCCGCTGCTTGATGAGCACGATGAGATCACGACCGAGAAGATGGTCAAGGTCGAGGAAGCCGCATACGGGGCCTACGACGAGAAAGTGACCTATGGGGCTCACCGGGTGGCGGACGAATTGCGTCGCTTGCGGGATTGGGCGCGCGCTCAGCTGAAGCACGTTCTGAACAAGCTGGACGCGACAGATGCTGAGCGAAAGAGTGCTTTCCGGATCATGACAGACGCCGGCGAAAAGGCGGGTCTGCACGCGACAGCGGAGGCAATCCCAAATCGATACCGCGCCAGACAGTTTGAGGTCGATACCTTGCTGCCTCTCAGTTCCCGGGGTGCCGGAGGTGTCGATGGAGTGTTCAGGGTTACTCCGCGGGAAGGCGTGAAGAACGAGGAAGGAATCACCGGCCCGATTTTGGTCGTGGTGGAGGCAAAGGGGCCGCATGCGGAACTGGGGCACCGGCGCGGATTAGACGACCTGCATTATCAGCAGGGGCGAAAGGAGTATCTGGAGTCTGTGCTAGTCGCAATGAAGGAGAGCGGTGACGCAGACCAGCTCGAGCTCGCAGAGAAGATTAGAAACTCGAGCAAGAGTGGGGATTTGCGTTATGAACTAGTTCGGGCGACCGTGGATTCCAGTGGATCGTATTCGGGGTACCGTCACCGAGAGTTTGACATAAGATCGATAGCGAACGGCAAGAATTTAAGTTCAATGGATGGAGTTTTTGGCTGATGGTGGATGTCGAGCGGTGGCATGAGTGGGATCCCGATTATGTGCAGATGAGGATTGGTGGTGCGCGTCGGGGGCTTGAGTTTTCTTTGGAGTTGGATCGGCCGTGGAATAGTGATCGTATTCATGATCTTCAGGTCGAGTTGATTGAGTTGTGTGTGTGGTCGTTGGTGGGTTCGGGTGGTGTGGTGGGTGAGGAGGTGTGGTCGTTGTTGGATGCGGCGTGTGAGGTGAGTCGGGTGCAGTTTGTGCGGGCGTCGTTGCCGAAGGGTGAGCGCCGGTTGTCGTTTGAGGTGTTGGGGAGGTCGTTGGAGACGGGATCGTCGGGTCCGAATCCGCGGACGATGGCGCCGCATTGGTTGGGGGCGTTGTGGTTGGGGTTGGTGGCTCGGGATCGGGGGTTGTTGGATGCGTTGCGGGATTTCAAACCGGAGTGGCGGGAGGCGTCGAGGGAGGAGGGGGTGTGGTTTGACCCGTATCAGGAGCAGTGGGCGCGGGCGTGGCAGATGTTGTTGCGGGGTGAGCGGGGTGAGCCGGTGGCGCAGCAGGTGGTGGAGGTGATGCGGTTGACGGATCCGGAGTTGGCGCCGTTGGCGGGGGCCGAGAGTGTGTTGCAGCGGGTGTTTCCGTCGGTGCGGTTGTTGTGGGATGTGGTGTCGGGGAGTCGTAGTGAGTTTCCGGCGGATGTGCGGGTGGCGTTGGAGGGCAATAAGGAGTTCTTTACTCGGCCGGTGGAGAATCGGGTGCGTGCGGAGGAGGGGTTTGTGCCGTGGCGGATTTTGGGTCCGGTGTGTGCGGCGGTGGATTCGGGGTTTGAGGTGGGGGTGCAGTCGCAGTATTTACCGGCTGCGTTGGTGTTCGATCGTCGCGATCGATTGCGGTAGGAGAATTCTGCCTGATGGTGAATATCGTGGATGTTGAGCGGGGGCATGAGTGGGGCCCCGAAGATTATGTGGAGCGGCGCTGGAATGAGGCGCAAGAGGATGTTGAGGACCTGTTGGGTCTTGGGCTTCCGTGGAATAGTGATCGGATTCATGATCTTCAGGTCGAGTTGATCGATTTGTGTGTGTGGTCGTTGGTGGGTTCGGGTGGTGTGGTGGGTGAGGAGGTGTGGTCTGCGTTGGATGCGGCGTGTGAGGTGTGTCGGTTGCAGCTTGTGCGGGCGTCGTTGCCGAAGGGTGAGCTTCGGTTGTCGTTTGAGGTGTTGGGACGGCATTTGGAGACGGGGTCGTCGGGTCCGAATCCGTACACGATGGCGCCGGATTGGTTGGCTGGGTTGTGGTTGGGGTTGGTGGCTCGGGATCGGGGGTTGTTGGATGCGTTGCGGGATTTTGAGGTGGAGTGGATGCGGGCGTCGGTGGAGGAGGGGGTGTGGTTTGACCCGTATCTGGAGCAGTGGGCGCGGGCGTGGCAGATGTTGCTCCGGGGTGAGCGCGGCGAGCCGGTGGCGCAGCAGGTGTGGTGTCGGGGAGTCGTAGTGAGTTTCCGGCGGATGTGCGGGTGGCGTTGGAGGCGAATAAGGAGTATTACACGCGGCCGGTAGAGAATCGGGTGAGGTTCCCCAGTTTGAGTGGACACCCGAGATAGTGGGGCTGTGGGCCCTGCTG